>CAIMVB010000415.1 GCA_903844785.1 uncultured Rhodospirillales bacterium
CGGCTTTCCGCGAGCCAGCCGCCCGGATGATCCGCCAGCGCCAGTACGCCGGTTTCCACATAATGGCGCGCCCCCAGCGCGGCCCAGATCATCTCCCAAGCCTGAAAAGCGGGATCAATCATCCGCATATAGCCAGCCTGCGCGCCATAGGCGTGGCGGATCAGCCGGTGCTGATCCACCGAAGCGCCACGCGGATTGGGGATGGGGGCCTGGTCCAGCACGCGCACCTGCCACCCGGCGCGGTTCAGCGCCCAGGCAGAGCAAAGCCCCATGATGCCGGCGCCCAGGATAAGGGCGGTTCGTTTAGCTGCCATGAGGAGAACCTATGCCGGTTTGGTTAGGGAATGGGAATGCTTGTTTTACCAAACCGCGAAGGGCAAAGGGGCGCAATCCAGGCTGAGCCGCCTTTGCCTGGCCCACGCAAGGCAAAGGCACTTCCTGCCAAAGCCACAAGGAGAGCACCCCCCATGATCATCGCCTTCTGGACCCTGCCTGTGGCGCTGATTTTCCTCTGGCTCAGCTTGCGCGTGATTCGCCACCGGCGTGCCGAGCGGATCCCGCTTGGGTCGGGCGGAAATGCTGCGCTGGAACGCGCCGTCAGGGCGCATGCGAATTTCGCGGAATTCGTGCCCTTTGCGGTATTGCTGCTGATCCTGGCGGAATGGGGTGGCGCCTGGCCTTGGCTGCTGCATGCGATTGGGGCGCTTCTAGTTGCTGCCCGCCTGTCCCATGGTATCGGCATTGTGCAGGAACCTGAAGATTTTCGCCTGCGCGTTTTTGGCATGATGGGGACGTTTGGCGTCATTGCCTTTGCAGCGCTGGCAGCGTTCTGGGGTGCCCTTATCCGCCCATGAGGGGCTAGTGCGCTGCGGGGAATTGCGGCCTAACATCACCGCTCAACCAGGGAGAACCAAGCCATGACCTTGACTGTCCAACAAATGCTCGCTGCCGCTGAAGCGGTGGTGCCGCGCATTAGCGCCGATGAAGCGAAGGGGCTGGTCGGGCGCGCCGATGTTGTGTTCCTGGATGTGCGTGAACCGCCAGAAGTGGCGGCTTCCGGCAAGGTGCCGGGCGCGCTGACCATCCCGCGCGGCTTGGTGGAATTCCGCGCTGATCCCGCTTCGCCCCTGCATGATGCGAATTTTGATCGCGCCAAGACCATTGTCGCCTATTGCGCATCCGGCGGGCGTTCAGCGCTGGTGCTCAAGACGCTGCACGATATGGGCTATGCCAATGTGCGCAATTTGGGCGGCTTCAAGAATTGGGTGGATGGCGGCGGCGAGATCGAAAAAGCCTGACGCTGCCAATGGGGATCGCGTGATGGCGCGACCCCTTTTGGAGGCTGAATTTACTGCGGCTGAATACCCGCCGCGCGCGCCGCATCGCCCCATTTCTTCATCTCAGCTTCGACAAAGGCGCGCATTTCGTCGGGCGTATTGGAAACAATATCGGCGCCCAGGGTCTTGTGGCGTTCCACCACGCTTGGCACTTGCAGCGCGGCGCGGATATCGGCGTTGATCTTGGCCAGCACTGGCGCGGGAATGCCGGCGGGGCCGATCACCATGCCCCAGGTTGAAGCTTCAAAGCCCGGCAGGAAGGCTTCGCCAACCGTTGGCACATCAGGCAATTGCGCACTGCGCCGCGCCCCTGTGGTGGCAATGGCTTTCAGCGTGCCGGCCTGGATATGCGGTAGCGCCGCCGGCACCGTATCAAACATGATGTTCACGCGATTGGCGATTAGGTCCGGATGCGCCTGGGTGCTGCCGCGATAGGGCACATATTCCAGCGCAATGCCTGTACGTTCAGCGAAAAGCACCGGCGCCAAGCGCACCACACCGCCCGTGCCGGCAAAGGTCACGCCGGGATTTTTCTTGGCGTAATCCACCAATTCAGCCGGCGTATTGGGCGCAAAGGCTTTCGGCGCGCACAGCACCAAAGGGGTGACGGTGGTTTGGGAGATGAAGCTGAAATCCTTCATCGTATCGAAGGGCAGCTTATAGAAAGCCGCATTCACCGGATGGCCAACGGATACCAGCCCAAGCGTATGCCCATCTGGCGCGCTGCGTGCCACAACTTCAGTCCCGATTACGCCATCAGCCCCGGCGCGGTTTTCCACCGGCACGGGGTGCCCCCAGGCGGCGGCCAGCGGTTCGGCGATCAGCCGCGCCGTGATGTCCGAAACGCCACCGGGCGTATAGGGCACAATCATGCGCACGGCGCGATTGGGAAAGCCACCCTGCGCCTCGGCGCGGGTGGCAAGCAGCAAGGCAGGCGCGGCAAGTGCTGCGCGGCGGGTGAACTTCATGGCGTTTCTCCCTTTGGATTATTGGGCATACTGTGCCTGGGCAGAAGAAATTTACCAGTATTTTCATCCGATCTTTTTGCGCTTTCTGGTAAAGCATGATCCATTCTGGGGCATACGCAACGAAAGCTTCGCCCGTGATGTCATTTCGCCAAGCTTGCCAAACGCCCCTTTCCCGCCGCGCCGCGATGGCCGCCTTGTTGGCGATCCCCGCCTGCGCCAAAAGTAATTCCGGCACCGTCAGTTTTGCCGGTGGCATTGGGCGCAATCCGGCCGGGCCAGATATGGCGCGTTATGCGGATGCGCTTGGGCATTATCCGCGCGCGGATCGTAGCAATTGGTGGCGCCCCAGCCATAGTGTTGATAGTTTTTCCCGGCTTGATGAGGTTTTCCCAAGCGCTATTTCCGCAGCGCCCGCCAATGCCGCGCCCTGGCGGCGTGCTACGGCGGAACCTGCGATTTCTTATGATGGCACAGCGCGGCTTGGTGCGGGGCGCTTTGGGCTGGATGGTTATTTGGCGCGCAACCCGACCACAGGCCTGTTGATTGCGAAAGATAATGAGCTTCTGGTTGAACGCTACCAATATGGCCGCACAGACAGGCACCGCCTGACATCCTTTTCCATGGCCAAGACCGTGATTGCCATGATGATCGGCCTTGCGGTGCAAGAAGGCCGGATCAGATCCATTGAAGAAACTGCGGCCACTTATGTGCCGGGACTTTCCGGGACCGAATATGGCGCCACACCAATCCGCCATTTGCTGACCATGTCATCCGGGGTCGCCTTCCGTGAAGAATATGATGGCGCGGATGATTCAGCGCGGCTTTCGGCGCTGACCATTCGCGGGCAGAGCCCAGGTGGTGCTGCTGTGCCACGGCATTTCAACCAGCGCATCGCCCCGCCTGGGCAGCGCTGGTATTATGCGTCGGCTGAAACCTTTGTGCTGGCGCTGGTGCTGCGCCAGGCCATTGGCCGTTCCATCGCTGAGTATTTCAGTGAGAAAATCTGGCGGCCCTTGGGTGCGGAAGCGCCCGCCGCTTGGTTGGTTGACGCCTCAGGCTTGGAAGTTGGCTATATGGGCTTCAATGCCGTGCTGCGTGATTACGGCCGGCTTGGCATGATGCTGGCACGTGGTGGTGAAGCCCAGGGCCGGCAGATCATTCCGCGCGCCTGGTTCACGGACATGACGCGGGCGCATTTTTCGCCAAGCGCCACCGGGCGCTATTTTGGCTATGGCTTCCAGACTTGGGTCTTTCCCGAAATGAATGGCAGTTTCGCCTTGCTTGGTGTGCGCGGGCAATCGCTTTTCGTGGACCCTGCCAAGCGCCTTATTCTGGTGCATACGGCGGTGCGGCCTGACGCGCGTGATCCTGGTGGCGCTGAAACCGGTGCTCTGTGGCGCGGTGTCTTGCGGGCTGCGTAAAAGTGCCAGGTTTGGCGTTGGATTTTTCCAGCGCGGGGCTTTTGCGCTAAGGGATCATGGCCATGGCCGCGCCAGAAAGATCTGAACATGCTCATCCTTGCCATTGAAGGGGCGCTGGCGCGTTGTTCCGCGGCCGTGCTGCGGGATGGCGCGGTATTGGCGGCGGCGTTGCATGATGCCGCGCGCGGCCAGCCGGCACATTTGCCACCCCTGGTCCAACAGGTTTTGGGTGAAGCGCAGATAGCGCCAACCGCCTTGGATGCCGTGGCCGTTGGCGTTGGGCCTGGCGGCTTTACCGGCCTGCGCACCGCCATTGCTTTGGCGGAAGGCTTGGCGCAGGCGCTGGGCAAGCCCTTGATCGGCGTGACCACCGGGGAAGCCCTGATGGCCGATATGCCCACGGCCCCCCGGCATGATCAGGCTGTGTGGTCTGTGCTGGACCAGCGCCAGGGCCGCGTGGTGCTGGAAATTTTCCCGGCCGGCGCGGCGCAGCCAAATCCACCGGTGATCCTGCCCATTGAAGCCTTGCCTGAGCCCGCTGGGCCGCTGCTGCTGGTGGGCGATGCGGCGGTGCAGGTTGGTGCGGCACTGGCTGAGCGCGGTATTGCGGCCATAATCAGCGCCCCCGCCTTACCTTCGGCCCAGGCGCTTGGCCGCGTGGCAGCCCAGCGCCTTGCTGGCATATTGCCCCCGCGCGGCGCCGCCCCGCTTTACGCGGAACCCCCCGCTACCACCGCGCCGCGCTAAACCTATGGGCATCACCACCAACCCAATCGGGGCGGAAGCCGCGGCGCTGCTGGCGGCAATCCATGCCGAGAGCTTTCCGTCCAACCAAGCCTGGGACGCCGAGGCCATTGCCCTGATGCTGGGTCTGCCAGGGCATTTCGGCCTGCTGGCGCAAATGGATGAGGCGCCGGCTGGTTTTGCCCTGGGCCAAGCCCAAAGCATGGAGGCTGAGGTGCTGACCCTGGCCGTGCTGCCCGAAGCGCGCGGCAAGGGGGTTGGCCAGGGTCTTTTGACGGCCTTGCTTGATACGGCGGCCGGGCGGGGTGCGGCAGAAGTATTTCTGGAAGTCGCTGAGGCTAATGCCCCCGCGCGCAGGCTGTATGCGAAGGCGGGCGCGCATGAGGTCGGCCGGCGGCGGCGCTATTACGCCGATGGGGCGGATGCACTGGTGCTGCGTATTGATTTGACTTGAAAAGCTACGGCGCCGCTGCACCCACCTTACGGCGCCCCCCGCTGCGGGCAGATATGGGTCGGATAATCGGAATTCCTGATTGTTTCAGACGATAACACATTGAAATTACGATAATTTAACGCCCCGCAGGCTTAACATCAGCCTTCTCAGTCGCTATTTGCGGGTGCGTACTGGGCGTCCATCCACACCTCATAGGGTGTAAAAGAAAAAATCTTTCAATTATTAGGCGAAATGAGGATCATGGCTTTAAAAGAAAAGCCCCCGGCGTTGCTGGGGCTGACCACCCAAATCGTCGCGGCGCATTTGTCGCGCAATGAGCTGACTGCGGCGGAATTGCCCGATTTCATTCGCCGTATCCATGAAAGCCTGGCCCATATTGCAACCACAGATTGCCGTCATCGGTCAGCACTTGCAGCCTCTGCGGCCGTTAAGGGGCGCTTGGTCCACTAAATCCTGTTGGTTTCATGACCCGAGGGAAAATAAATTGCAGCCGACCGCGGCATTTTGGAAATATCTCACAATTTTGTGATCACAGACTCATAGATATTGTTCTGGCCTTACGTAAAAACAAAATGGAATAATCAGTATTGTAATCGGAAATAGAGAGAACTTCGTGGCCCTGTTCTTGCGCTGTTATCGGTATATTGCGACGGGGTTCCGCGCCGCGCAGCGTTATTTCAAGAACTTCGCCCGGCTTCATTTGGTCAAGCGCCAGCCGCACCAGCACGAATGTCATCGGGCAGGTCTCCTCCGAAATATCAATCCGCTGGTCCGCGACGATGTTTTCCCTGGTCATAAGGCTTCTGATCCCATGCTGCTTTTCCTTAGCTTTTTACGGCGCGCTGAAATACCCCGCGCATCAACCTTATAATTGATGCTTGAAAATAATTTTATCTCAAACTAAAATAATTTCATTGCGCAATAATCGGAGAAAACTGATGGCTGACACACCGCTCAATGGGGATATTCTTAGCCTTACTGCTCAGATTGTCTCGGCGCATGTGTCGCATAATTCAGTGCCCGCCAATGCCGTGCCGTCGCTGATCCAGGAAGTCTATCGCACCCTGACCTCAATTGAACGTGGACCCGCGCCCGTGGCCGAAAGGCCGGAACCGGCGGTGCCGGTCAAGAAATCCATCACACCCGATTACATTATCTGCCTGGAAGACGGCAAAAAGCTCAAAATGCTGAAGCGCCATTTGAAGACCTCCTTCAACCTGACGCCGGATCAATATCGTGAACGCTGGGGCCTGGGCGCTGATTACCCCATGGTTGCGCCGCGTTATGCCAAGCATCGTTCCAGCCTGGCCAAGAAAATTGGCCTTGGCACCGCGCCCCGCCAAAGGGCCAACGGCAAGGCCTGAAGCAGCCTGCCACGCATTTTCTCTGGCTCTCCCCGCCATGGCGCCCGGATCCTAGGCCCAAAATTGCCGAAGTGCTGACATGGGTGATCAGAATACCCGCTGCCATGTCATGCATTCGCCTGAAGGCGCCCCAGCTTGCATCTGCTGGGTAATTTCGCCCGGCTGAAAACTGGTATAGAAGGCGCCGAGCGGCAGATGCCTTGGGGCATTCCCGGATGCGGGCCGCCCCCCCTTCGACGGATCGACCCATCAGCATGAGCGAACCCCGCAAGACCGAGACTGAGCCTGGCTTCGGCGAAATCCGAGCCGGCAATCTTGGCGTGCGCTTGGCGGTCAATCAGGCTGAAATCGATGCCGTACAGGCGCTACGCTTTCGCGTCTTTTATCAGGAAATGGGCGCCCGTCCGGATACGGCCACGGCCAGCAGCCACCGTGACCGCGATGATTTCGACGCTGTGGCCGACCACCTTCTGGTGGTGGATCATTACCGTGGAGAGGGGCCAGAATCGGTTGTTGGCACCTATCGCCTGATCCGCCGGCACGCCGCTGAAGCGCTTGGCCGCTGGTATTCTGAGGCGGAATATGATGTCTCTCGGCTGGTTGCCTATCCCGGCCCAGTGCTGGAACTGGGCAGATCCTGCGTTGATGCCGCCTATCGCAGCCGCGGCACGCTGCAATTACTGTGGGATGGCATCGCAGCTTACGTGTTTCAGCATGAAATCGCGCTGATGTTCGGCTGCGCGTCCCTGCCTGGGACAGATCTGGATGTCCTGGCCGATCAATTGACCTATCTGCACGCGTTTCATCTGGCACCAGAGGAATTGCGCCCGCGCGCTATTGCGGATCGTTATGTGGAAATGCGCCGCAAGGACCCGCACAGCATTGATAAAAGGGCCACACTGGCCGCCTTGCCACCACTCGTGAAAGGCTATTTGCGCCTTGGCGGATTTGTGGGCGATGGCGCCGTGCTGGATTTGCCTTTCAACACCACCGATGTGGCGGTGGTGGTGAAGACCGATCAGATTACGCAGAAATACCTGAAGCACTACGAACGCAAACACGCTGAGCGTTAAGCGCGCCGGGCCGGGTTAGCATATGGCGCAAGCCCGGCGCGGTCACTTTAAAATGGCAAGATCGCGTCCAGCAATTCCTGCCCATAGCGCGGGCGCTGC
>CAIMVB010000416.1 GCA_903844785.1 uncultured Rhodospirillales bacterium
CGGTGAAGCAGGGCTTGCGCGTGCTGGCGGAAAACGTGCCGGGGGTGAAGGGCGTTGCGTTTGAAACCCAGGAACCGCCGGCCTATGTGATGGGGGTTAGCTGAACACCCCGCCTTATCAATAAGGCACTTCCTTCAACCAGGGGTAGCCGGCCTGCGCCTGGGTGAAGCCGTAGTCATAGAGTCTGCGCATATAAGCCTGTTCGAAGGGTTCCTTAGGTTCATCCTGGAAGTCCGGGCCGATGGCGGCCAGGTTGAAATCCACGCGGTCTTCCCGCGCCGTGTTCAGGATGCGCGCCACATCATTATAGCCGCTGGCGGAAATCATGCTGGAAATCGCGCGTTGGGCTATTTTGAAGGTTTGCCTTTCGGTCTTGGCCGGGTTGGGGGTGATGCGGCCATTGCGGATGATATAGGCGCGCGCTGGGCGTACATGATCTCCATGGCGGATTTGCGCGCGCCGGTCGCGTGTGACGCTGCGGGGATAGAGAAATACCTGTGTGAAGGCGCCGCCATCCACATGCATTTCCTGATAGGGTTTTCCATCCAGCATCACGTCGATCATCACCGGCGGGAAGGCGCCCGGCACGGCGGCTGAGGCCAGCAAAATGCGGCGCACCAGATCCAAGGCGCGCGGGTGGCCGCTGGCCGCGATGGCCCCGATATTCCAGGCCACCGGTAATTGCGCATCAATATCGGAGGTTCCGATTAAAAGCAGCCTGCCCCGACCATAGGCGGCGGCGATTTCAGCCAGCATCGCCTCATTCAAATGGCGTGAGATGGTCCGGAATAGGGGGGCGCTATCGGCCAGCGCATCCTCAAACAGCGCGGCATTGAGAACATAGCGTTGCTCCAGCACGTCCCGCGGGGTGATGTCGGTGTAAACGCTTTTTAGGGCAGCGTCGTAGTCGCGGCCGAGAAAGGCGAAGGGGGCGGTCAAGGCGCCGGTGGAAACCCCCGTGACCAGGCTGAAGGTCGGCCGGGTTCCAGTCGCGGACCAGCCATTCAGCAGGCCGGCACCAAAGGCGCCATCCTCCCCGCCGCCTGAGATGGCCAGCATTTCAATGGTGCGTTCGGCCCCGCGCGCGGGCGGCCCATAGTGGCGTCGCGCCCGTTCCTGTGCCGCAATCGCTTCAACCCGGAAGGCATCGCCATCCCAGGGGAGGAAGAAGCGTTCATTGGCAAGGCCAAGCGCGCGCGCTTCGCGGGTGCGGGCAAAGGGCACGGCGGGTCCACGGGGCGGGCTTGCGCAGGCGGAAAGCCCGAGCGCGGCGGCGCCGAAAAGCCCCGCGCGGCGCGTCATCCTTATCCCGTCTCTGGGCGCTTGACCCATGCCTTCCCCCTGAAGTGCTGTTACCCTTTGGGTGGTCTTGCGCTTAACAAAAAATAAATAATGCGTCGAGGTTGCAAGGCGCCCCGCGCCCCTTTTGGCTTTTTGCTTGACCTTGAAGCGCTTGGCAGATAAATCCCCCGTCATCTCTGGTTCGTCCTGAACCTTGGTCCGCCCGCCTGATGCGGGTTGGCTCCGTCGCTCCGCGAAGGTTCGCGCAGCGGCGCGTTTTGCTTTGGGGCGGCCGCAACGTGAAAGGACCATCGGGCTGCGCCATGTTTGAGGCTCTGTCCAGCAAGCTCAACGGTGTTTTTGATCGGCTGCGCCGCCGTGGCGCGCTGAACGAAGCCGATGTGACCGAAGCGCTGCGCGAAGTGCGCGTGGCGTTGCTGGAAGCTGATGTCGCGCTGCCGGTGGTGCGGGACCTTGTTGCGCGCGTGAAGGAACGCGCCGTGGGGCAGGAGGTGATTCGCTCCGTCTCCCCCGCGCAGCAGGTCATCAAAATCGTCAATGATGCGCTGGTGGAAGCGCTGGGTGGCGCTGAACAAGGCCCGCGCGGCGTTGATTTGAACGCGCCCGCGCCTGTTGCCATTCTCATGGTCGGGCGTCAGGGCTCGGGCAAAACCACCACTTCGGGCAAAATCGCGCTCCGCCTGCGTGGGCGTGACAAGAAGAAGGTGTTGCTCGCGTCCTTGGACGTGCATCGCCCGGCGGCGCAGCTACAATTGCAGCAATTGGCCGAACGCGCGGAAGTGACCAGCCTGCCCATTATTGCGGGGCAAGCGCCGCTTGAAATCGCAGCCCGTGCCATGGATGTCGCGCGGCGCGAACTTTACGATGTGGTGGTGCTGGATACCGCCGGGCGCCTGGCGATTGATGAAGCGCTAATGGCCGAAGTGGCGGAGGTGAAGGCCGCCACCAAGCCGCATGAAACCTTGCTCGTGGTTGACGCCATGACCGGGCAGGATGCGGTGAATACCGCCAAGGCTTTCCAGGAAAAAATCGGCGTCA
>CAIMVB010000417.1 GCA_903844785.1 uncultured Rhodospirillales bacterium
CTGAAGCCGATGGTGTGGTGACGCGCCGTGCGGGGCTCGCGCTTGGCATCATCACCGGGGATTGCGCGCCGGTACTATTTGCGGATCGCAAGGCGGGGGTAATTGGTGGCGCCCATGCTGGTTGGCGCGGTGCGGTACTTGGCGTTTTGGAAGAAACTATTTCTGCCATGGAAGGCTTGGGCGCTGCGCGGCGCGACATCGTCGCTGTTGTCGGCCCCTGTATCCATCAGCCTTCTTATGAAGTGGCCGCTGATTTGCGCGATGCCGTGCTGGCGCGCGATGCGACCGATGCGCGTTTTTTCGCTGAGGGCAAGCGCGCCGATCGCTGGCAATTTGATTTGCCCGGCTATTGTGCCGCACGGCTTGGTGCGCTTGGCGTTACCGCCAGCATGTTGGCGCATGACACGCTGGCGGATGAGGCGCGCTTCTTCAGCCATCGGCGCAATACGCTGGCCGGTGGTGGGCCGATTGGGCACCAGCTTTCGGCGATTGCCTTAACCGGCTGAGGGCGCAAGACTACGCCTCAAGTTTCGGAGGAAGCCCATGGATCAAGCCTTCATCCCCGCGATATTCATGCGCGGTGGTTCCAGCAAGGGTGTGTTTTTCCATAATCGCGATTTGCCCACGGATCGCGCGGTGCAGGATGCGATTTTTCTGAGTGTTTTGGGCAGCCCTGATCCTTACGGCCGGCAATTGGATGGCATGGGCGGCGGCATTTCCTCATTGTCGAAAGCCGTGATCATCGGCCCACCGACGCATCCGGATGCCGATGTGGATTATCTATTCGCGCAAGTGGCAGTGGATAAGCCGATTGTCGATTGGTCCAGCAATTGCGGCAATCTTTCCTCGGCCGTTGGCCCCTTTGCGGTAGATGAAGGGCTGGTGCGCGTGGCGGATGGCGAAGCGCTGGTGCGCATCCATCAGGTGAACACCAAGCGCATCATCCATGCGCGGTTTCCGGTGCAGGGCGGCAAGGCTGTGACTGCTGGGGATTTCACCATGGCAGGGGTTTCGGGCAGCGGCGCGCGCATCCGGCTGGATTTCCTGGCGCCAGGTGGCGGCGCGACTGGGCGGCTTTTGCCAAGCGGCAAGCCGGTTGATGTGCTGCACCACGAAGGGCGCAGCTATGCTGCAAGCCTGATTGATGCCGCCAATGCCTGCGTTTTTCTGGATGCGAGGGAACTTGGCCTGACCGGCACGGAAAGCCCCGATGTGATTGAAGCGGACCCTGCGCGCATGGCGCTGTTGGATGCGCTGCGCCGCCAGGCGGGTGTGATGATGGGGCTTGCGGCATCGCCGGAAGCGGTGGGGCTCGCTTTGCCGAAAATTGCTGTGGTGGCGCCGCCGGCAGCCTATCGCGCTTTGGATGGCGCGAGCCTGGGCGCGGAGAGCCACGACATCGCTGTGCGCATGATTTCCATGGAACGCGCGCATCGCGCCGTGCCGCTGACCGGTGCGATGTGTCTTGGTGTCGCCAGCCGTATTCCGGGCAGCGTGCCGCATCAACTGGCGGGGCCTCCGGCGCGGGCAGACGAGACACGCGTTGCTAATCCATCCGGCATTCTGTCCGTGGGCGCCGAGGTGCATCAGAAGCCGGATGGTTGGTTCGCGGAAAGCGCGGTTGTGTATCGCAGCGCGCGGCGCCTGATGCAGGGCGCGATTGCCGTGCCGGCGGCACTGGTGTGATCCGCGCGATGAACATGATGCGCAAACCCGCCTTCAGTTTGCCGCGCGGCGCTTGCGATACGCATGTGCATATCTGGGGACCTTTTGATCACTTCCCGGTGGCCAAAGGCGCGCCCTATACGCCGCCGGAACGGACCCGTGATGATTTGGTGGCCTTGCACGAAAGGCTGGGCGTGGACCGCGCCGTGATTGTGCAAACCACCGTCTATAAATCAGACAATCGTGCCATGCTGGATGGCATTGCGCGAAGTGGCGGGCGCTGGCGTGGCGTTGCGCTGATTGATGAGCATTTCACCGATGCGGATTTTCTGAGCCTGCATGAAGGCGGCGTGCGGGGCGTGCGCTTTGGTTTTGTGAAGCATCTGGGCGGTGTGCCGGATTTGGCGCTGGTGCGGCGCACGGCGGCGCGCATCGCGCCGATGGGTTGGCATTTGGTGCTGCATCTGGATGCCGGAAACATCCCTGAATTTATCGATTTCTTTGGTGAACTCTCCCTGCCCGTGGTGGTGGATCATATGGGGCGCGTGCCGGTGCGTGATGGGCTTGATCAGCCCCCCTTTCGCATTTTGCTGGATTTGCTGAAGCGGCCGAATTGGTGGGTGAAGGTATCCGGCGCCGAACGTATTTCGGAAACCGGCCCGCCCTTCGCGGATGCCATTCCCTTCGCGCAGCGATTGATTGAAGCCGCACCGGGTCGTGTGCTGTGGGGCACGGATTGGCCGCATCCCAATGTGCGCTGGGAACCGGATGAGGCGGATTTGGTGGATCTCTTGCCAAGCTTCGCCGGCGCGGCAGCGCTGCACAAGGTTTTGGTGGATAACCCAGCCAGGCTTTACGGATTTTCATGACGGGGATTGAGGATTTACAGGCCTGGGTGGGCCGCAAGCGCAGCATCCAGGATGAAATGGCCGCCCCCCTGGTGCGCCGCATGGCGGCGCTGACGGGCCGCGCCGGCATTGATCTGAACCGCGGCGCTGCGGCACCGGCACATTGGCTTGCGATGCTGTTTGATGATGCGGCACCGCAAGCAGCGCTTGGCGCGGATGGCCATCCGACGAAGGGCGATTTCCTGCCGCCCATACCTTTGCCGCGCCGGATGCTGGGCGGGCGCAGGCTGCGCTTTCTGCGCGAACCTTGCATTGGTCACGCGCTGACGCGTGAGACCACCATCGCTTCCATCACACCAAAGCAGGGCCGCAGTGGCGCGCTGATTTTCGTGATGCTGCGCCATGAAATTAGCGACGCGCAGGGGCTGATCGCAACCGAAGAACAGGATATCGCTTATCGCGAAGCGGGTGGGGCCGCGGCCAGCGCGTCACCTGCGCCAGAAAAGCCTGAAACCGCGTGGCGTAAGCCTTTTCGCCCGGATAGCGTCATGTTGTTTCGCTATTCCGCCCTCGGCTTCAATGGCCATCGCATCCATTATGATGCGGATTATGCGCGCCAGGTGGAAGGCTATCCCGCGCTGGTGGTGAATGGCGGGCTGACCACGTTGATGCTGCTGGAAGCGGCGTTGCAGCAAGCGCCGGGTGGCAAGTTGTTTGAGGCGGATATCCGCACGCTGCGCCCGTTATTTTGCGATGCCAAAGCCATGCTTTGCGGTGCCGCGCCAGATTCGGAAGGACGCCAAATGCTCTGGGTTGAAGATGAAGCAGGTGCGATGGTGCTCCGTATATCAGCAAGGATAACACCATGAGTGGCCCGCTTACAGGTATTCGTGTGCTTGACCTTTCTTCGGTTGTCGTCGGGCCTGTCTGCACCGGTGTTTTGGCGGA
>CAIMVB010000418.1 GCA_903844785.1 uncultured Rhodospirillales bacterium
CTTGATGCGCTGGCCGTGGCCACAACACGGGAAGAAGAAAACGCCGCGCGCGATGCGCTGGGGCGCGTGGCGCGCAAACCGGGGCCAAGGCCGCTTACCATCGCCCACGCGCGGGATGGGCTGATCATTCGCAAAGGCCCGAATGGCGCCCTGGCGCTGGTGCTGAACATCATGCGCGCCACCGATGAAAAGGCGCGGCCCGCGCAACTGGCGCCGGGTATGGAAGCCGCCACCGGGGAAGTCTTCAAAGGCGGCGTTTCCAAAACCAGGATCATCCTGCCGCTGGAATGTTCCCTTTGGCATCAAAACAAATTCCTGTCTGGCAAAACCATCCTCCGTTCCGGGCTTTTGCTGCGCCGGGGCGATGAATGGTTTTATTGCGCGCAATTCGAAATGCCCGAACGCAAGGCGGCGCTTTCGGAAGCGCGCCTTGGTGTGGATCGGGGCATCGTCAATCCGATTGCGTTGAGTGTGGTGGCCGGTGATGGGCGCATCCTGCGTGTTTCCGAACCCCTGGGCCAGGAAGTGGGCGCCAGTATTGCGGCGGCGGATCGGCGGCGGCGCGCAGAACAAAAGCGGCGCGGCGCGACCAGCCACCGGCATGTGGAACGCGTGGACCAGGCGCTGCATCTTTTGGCGAACCGCATTGTGGCAGAAGCCAAGGCGTTTCGCGCACAAGTAGTGGTGGAAAAGCTGGATGGCTTGAAACGCACCATCACCGAAGCCCGGCCCAAAGGCGCGCGGCGCGGCGGTTGGCGGCGGCATTTGAAAAAGGCGCAGCTTGGCAAGTTGGAAGTCTTGCTCGGCTATAAGCTGAAACTGGCGGGGCTGCCTGCGCCAAGGGATGTTGTGGCGGGCGGCACCAGCCAAACCTGCCCTGCCTGCGCGGCGCGGGATAAGAAGAACCGGCTAAGCCAGGAAAGTTTTTGTTGCATCGCCTGCGGCTTTTCGGCGCATGCCGATAGCGTGGGTGCAGTGAATATCGCCCGCCGCGGCGTGGCGATGATAGGAATTACGAAGGGCGATAAACTCGCGCCTCGTGAACAGGACATGGTTGCGCGGCTTCGGTTGCGTGACGATGGCGGTCTTGGGCCGTTGGCGGCGAATGCTGCTGGCGGGTTCGTTGCTGACCGCGCTTCTACGGCCGAAGGCGTATCATCCCCGCAAGGGGGGTTACCCGGCCTGGAGCAGAAAACCACCCATGGCGACCAAAACGCCCGCAAGGGCGTACTCGCAGCGCGGGGCGCCACATTTTTCAGAGGTCAAAACGGGAAAAAACCATTGCGCGGCAAGGACGTTACACATGATCCCCCGGAGTGACCCTAAATTTGTGAGGTGGCCGCAACATTTGACCTATTTGACCCGAGCGCGCGCCAGCCGGCCCGGACACTGCATTTATCCCATGGATGAACGTAGAGCGTTTTATGTGTTGTACCACCAACCACCGGGCGGGTCCGGGGTGACAGTCTATTGTTTTGCGCGCAGCCACCACACCAACCCTGCGCGCGCCGCTGGCGTTTGCCTGCGGACATCTCGGCGGGGGCTTGGGGGCAGCGCCCTCGATCTACCCCCTCAACACTCCTCCTTGACGCCCCTCCGCTCTCCGCGTAAAGCCCTCCCC
>CAIMVB010000419.1 GCA_903844785.1 uncultured Rhodospirillales bacterium
CCCCGGCATTGCGCTTTTTGTGCTGGTGCTTGGCGTCAATCTTCTGGGTGACGCTTTGCGTGACATGCTGGGCACGGATCTGTCACGATGAGCGCGCTGCTGGACATCGAAGATCTACGCGTGACCTTCGGTGGCACGGCGGCAGTGCGCGGTATTTCACTGACCGTCGAAAAGGGCGAGACCCATTGCCTGGTTGGTGAAAGCGGTTGCGGCAAATCAGTGACGTCGCTTGCGGTCATGGGGCTGCTCGCCAAGGGGGGCAAGCGCGAAGCGGCGCGGCTTTCCTTCGCCGGTGAGGATATTCGCGAGTACAACGAAAAACAGATGTCGCGCCTGCGTGGTGATCGCATGGCGATGATTTTCCAGGAACCCATGACCAGCCTGAACCCTGCCTATACGGTGGGTTCGCAAATGACCGAGGTATTGCGCCGCCATCGCGGCACGCCGCGCGCGCAAGCGGTGGATCGCGCGGTGGAATTGCTCACGCGGGTTGGTATTACCGCGCCGGGATTACGGCTCGGCCAATTCCCGCATCAGCTCTCAGGGGGCTTGCGTCAGCGCGTCATGATCGCCATGGCGCTGATGTGCGATCCGGAATTGCTGATTGCCGATGAGCCAACAACGGCGCTGGATGTGACCGTGCAGGCGCAAATCCTGCGGCTTTTGGCTGAACTGCAAAAGGATCTTGGCCTTGGCATTCTGCTGATCACGCATGATCTTGGCATTGTGGCGCGCGTCGCGGACCGCGTTTCGGTCATGTATGCCGGCAAGGTGGTGGAAAGCGCTCCAACGGCAGAATTGTTTCGCGCGCCCCGCCATCCCTATACGCGCGGCCTGCTGTCCTGCGTGCCGGTGCCAGGCAAGGTAAAGCGCGATGAACCGCTCGGGTCCATCCCCGGTGTCGTGCCACGCATCCCGCCCGGCTTCATCGGCTGCGCCTTTCGTGATCGTTGCGGCTTTGCCGAAGCGGCCTGCGCCGCGGATATCCCACGCCGCAATGTTGGCCCCGCGCACGAGGCGCTTTGCATCCTGCCGGAAGGGGCAAGGGCATGAGCGTGCCTGCCATTGAAGTACGCGGCCTGAGGCGCGAATTCCGCGCAAGCCAGGGGCTTTTCGCAGCACCTCGGCGGGTGATCGCGGTGGATGATGTGAATTTCTCGGTCCCCGCCGGCAGTGTGCTGGGTGTGGTCGGCGAAAGCGGCTGCGGCAAGACCACACTGGCGCGCATGATCCTTGGCCTGATGGAACCCAGCGCCGGTGAGGTGCTGGTGGATGGCAAGCGGCTGGAAGGCATGGACCGCCGCGCGCGTGCCAGACTGATCCAGCCAGTGTTTCAGGATCCGTTTTCATCCCTCAATCCGCGCCGGCGTGTGCGCGATATCATCGCCATGCCTTTGGTGGCGCAGGGTGATGTGACGACTTCGGAAGTTGATCGCCGCGTTGCGGAAAGCCTTGAACGGGTTGGGCTTTCCACCGAACAGGGCACACGTTTCCCATCGCAATTATCAGGCGGCCAGCGCCAGCGTGTGGCGATTGCGCGGGCCCTTGTGCTGCGCCCACGTATTGTGGTCTGCGATGAACCGACCAGCGCCTTGGATGTTTCCGTGCAGGCGCAAATCCTCAATCTGTTGGCCGAGCTAAGGCGCGATCTTGGGCTGACCTATCTTTTTATCAGCCATAATCTGGCTGTCGTGGAACATGTGGCGAGTGAAGTCGCTGTCATGTATCTGGGCCGCATCGTCGAAAAGCGCGAGAGCGAGGCACTGTTTCGCGACCCGCGCCACCCCTATACCCGCGCGCTTTTGGATTCTGTGCTGACCCCCGAACCCGGGCTCGGCGTGCCAGATGTCGGGCTTGGCGATATCATGCCTGACCCCGCCAATATCCCTTCAGGCTGTCGCTTTCATCCGCGCTGCCCGGCCTGTTTCGCGCCTTGCGCCGCAACAACGCCTCGCCTGACCACATTGGAAGATGGTCTGGTGGAGTGCCATTTGGCCGGCTGAAGGGCGCCCAAAGCGGTTTCCTTCACTTCGTGTACGGGAAATGCTCTAGGCTATTTGTTGGTCGCCTTTTCCGAGCCGCCAAGTATATCCCCTTGGTTTGAAAACGCCCCCAAAATCCCGCCCGGCTGTCACCGGACGGGGTTTTTCCTGGAAAATCCAGCTTACTTCCACTTCGCCAAATAGAAGCGCGGCAATTCATCCGCATAAGGCTTGAAGTCCAATTGCCGTTGGAAGGCATAGGAGCTCACGTAAGTATGCAGCGGCACGAAATAGGCTTGTTCCGTGATACGCTTGATCGCGGCATCATAGGCGCGCTTGCGCACCGCCTCATCTGCCGAGTTCCCACCCTCATTCACCAGATCAATCACCTGCTGGTCGCGCGCATAGTCTTCATTGCCGCCAGCGAACCATTGCGGCAGGAAGGCGGAGACGTCATTAATCGAATAGCTGCCCCAACTACCCATGCCCAACGCCAATTCGCCGCGTTGTGAGCGTTGGATTTGCGCCGCCACCTGCATCAGGTTCAGGCGTGCGCGAATGCCGACCGCCTGCAGATAATTCTGCACCGCTTCAGACCATTGCCGTGGCTGGACATAGGATGTCAGTTCAATGTCAAAGCCATTCGGGAAACCAGCTTCCGCAAGCAATTGCCGCGCCTTGGCCGGGTTATATTCATACTGCACCGCGACATCGCCATTGCAGCCGAATTGCGACGGGAAGCAGGGCGCTTGCGGCACGCGTGACCCACCGGTGACCAGCTTGTCGGCCATGGATTTGCGGTCAATTGCATGGAAGATCGCTTGACGCACCTTCACATTGGTTAGCGGATTTCCTGCCCCGCTGCGCCCCGCAGCATCCATGCCAAGATAGCCGACGCGCATGGTTTCCTGCTGCACCGCTTGCAAGAAAGGCATTCGGTTCACATTGGCGATATTGTCTGGATTCATGTTCCAGATCCAATCGACGCGCTGTGCCAGAAGTTCCGTCAATTCCGTCGCGGCATCGGAAAGATAACGCGCGGTGATCTTCTGGATGGCGGGGCGCCCTTTGGGGCCACCCTGATAATAGCCATCGAACCGTTCATATTCGACACCGTTGGAAACATCGACCTTGGTGAAGCGATAAGGCCCGGTGCTGATCGGCATGCGGGAATAGCCTTCCGGCCCCACACGTTCGCGGTACGCCTTGGGCCACATCGGTGTTACCATCGCCAAATAATCAAGCGCCGCTGGTGTGGGCCGCTTCATCTTCAGGCGTACCGTATTGGCATCAATTTTCTCGGCGCCTTCGATCCAGGAATAATTGCCCGGCGTGGAAAGTCGGCCACCCAATTCGGTGATCGTGTTGAAAGTATAAACAACATCATTGGCACCAAAATCGCTGCCATCGTGAAACTTCACGCCGGGCCTGATCTTGAAATCAATCGCCGTATTACCCTGCCAGGCCCATTCGGTCGCCAAGGCAGGCACATTGCGGAAAGTGTCCGGGTCACGATGGACCAGCCCATCCATCACCTGGTGCGCAACGATAAGCCCGGTGCGTTGGCTGTTGAAATAAGGGTCCACATTGGGGACAGCATCCCGGAAGGCGACGCGCAGCGTATTGGCGCTGCGCTGCGCATAAACCGGGCCGGCGCCAATGCCGCTAAGCGCCAAGCCACCGGCGGCGGCGGCCACACCCTGGCCAAGGCCACGTCTGCTGATCTTCATCTCAATTGCTCCCTGACAAAAAAAGCAGACTAGGAAGAAGCCGGGGGAAACCGCAAGCTTGGCCGCCCCCAAAGCCCATCAATCCACCGTGGCGCCGGAAACCTTCACCACTTCGGCCCATTTGGTGATTTCGCTTCGAATGAAGGCATCAAAGCTTTCCGGGCTGCTGCCCCCGGCCGGGGTGAGCGCGGGCGGGGCGCCGCCCAATTCGGCAATGCGCGCGATATAGGCCGGGTCGCGCGTGATGACATCAATCTCTGCCCCCAGCCTTTCAATGATCGGGCGCGGGGTGCGCGACGGCGCCTGAACGCCGAACCAAGCGGTCGCTTCAAAATCACGAATGCCCGCTTCGGCCAGGGTTGGTACATCCGGCAGCGCGGCTGCCCGCACATTGCTGGTCACCGCCAAGGCGCGGAGCCGCCCATCACGGATATGCCCGATGCAACTTGGCATATTGTCGCAGCCGGATTCGAGCCGCCCTGCCACCACTTCCACCAGCATCGGCCCGGCGCCGCGGAAGGGCACGTGGGTGATATCGGTGCCGCTGCGCAGCTTGAACATTTCCATGGTCATATGTGGTGAGCCGCCAGAACCGCTGCTGCCGTAATTCAGCTTGCCGGGATTGGCCTTGGCGCCGGCGATCAGATCACTCACGCTGCGATAGGGCGAATTGGCCGGCACAAAAATGACATTTGGCACCCGGATCGCGAGGCCAACGGCCGCCAAATCCTCTGGCTTAATTGTCATGCGCGTACCCCAGAGCGAATAATTAATCGCAGCCGTGGAGATGGTGCACATCACGAGGGTATAGCCATCGGGTTCCGACCGCGCGACCATTTCAGCGCCCAGATTACCCGTGGCGCCGGCACGGTTTTCCACAATCACCGGCTGGCCAAGCCGCGCAGCCAAGCGTTCAGCCAGGATGCGGCCGGAAATATCTGTGGTGCCGGCAGGCGGGAAGGGAACAACCAGCCGCAAGGGGCGGGTTGGGAAAGCCTGGGCGCGGGCAATGCCCGGCGCGGCCAAGGCGCCCGCAATGCCGGCCAGAATGATGCGGCGTCCCAGCAGGGTGGTTTTATGCGTCATGTTGTTTTCCTCACTCCACACGAATATCGGCTTGGCGCACCACATCGGCCCAACGGGTAACCTCAGTGCGCATAAAGGCTGCGAAGCTTTCTGGGCTTGAACCGCCATCGGGTGTCAGCCGCGGCGGATCGGCGCCAAAGGCCGCGATTCGGGCGCGGAAATCGGCATCCTTGCCAATCGCATCCAATTCGGCGCCAAGCCGCGCAATGA
>CAIMVB010000420.1 GCA_903844785.1 uncultured Rhodospirillales bacterium
CGGCTTTCAGGGAATACACAGCGGCTTCTTGTGCAAAGCGACATTGCCCTGCAAGTGAAGTTGGCCGGTTTCACGGTGTTTCGCCTGCACCATGAGATCGAGGAAGAATGGCAGGGTGATCGGCTGCAACGCCTGACATCCCGCCATGACCGCAATGGCACTGTGACCGAAGCGCGGGCGATGACCGAAGGAAATGCTCTGCTGGCGCAGGGTCCCGACGGCATGCGGCGCTTGCCCGCCAATGCCGCGCCGCTGACCTGGTGGAATAGCACCAATTTCACGCGGCCAATTTTTCGCCCCATCACCTGCAAGTTACTGGCAGGTACGGCGTCACGCAGCGCCGCACCTGGTGGCGGCACGCAATTCAGCCTGAATGGCGAGGTTGAGGCGGTGGCGCGTTATGATGCCCAAGGCCGCTGGGTGGCACTGACGACCAAGGGCGATGATGGCAGCGCCGTGATCTATGAGCCCATGGGATGAAAAAAACCGCTACGCTGCGCGTGGTGCTGGGCGATCAATTAACGCCCGGGCTTTCCGCTTTGGACGGGCTGGATCCCGCGCGGGATAGGGTATTGATGATGGAGGTGATGGGCGAATGCACCTATGTGCCCCATCACCCGCAAAAGATCATCCTGATCCTATCCGCCATGCGCCATTTCGCGCGTGCGCTCGAAGCACGTGGCGTGGCGGTGGATTACATCCGCCTGGATGATCCGGCGAATACGCAAAGCTTTGCGGGCGAAGTGGCGCGCGCGGTCGCGCGGCATCGGCCTGAGCGTATTATCGCAACCCATCCCGGCGAATGGCGCGTGCTGCAAGATATGCAGGCTTGGGAAAAATCCCTTGGCCTGCCGGTCGAAATTCGCCCCGATCATCGCTACATCTGCGACTTGCCGCGCTTTCGCGCCTGGGCCAAGGGGCGCAAGCAATACCGGATGGAGTTTTTCTATCGCGAAATGCGCCGCGCAACCGGGCTTTTGATGGAAGGTGATGAACCCGCCGGCGGCGCCTGGAATTATGATGCCGAAAACCGCGCTGCCTTGCCGAAGGGCGTGACACCGCCCGCCCCGCCGCGCTTCGCCCCCGATGAAATCACGCGCGATGTCATGGCGCTGGTCGCTGCCCGCTTCGGCGCACATTTCGGTAGTGGCGAGGGCTTCGCCTGGCCAGTCACCGCGCGCGATGCAGAAGCCGCACTTGCGGCCTTCATCCGGGACCGGTTGCCGCAATTCGGCGATTATCAGGATGCCATGGCGGCTGGGCAGCCCTTCTTGTTTCATTCGCTGATCTCCACCAGCCTCAATATCGGGCTGCTCGATCCCTTGGCGATTTGCCGCGCGGCGGAACAGGCTTGGCGCGATGGCCTCGCACCACTCAATGCGGTTGAGGGTTTCATTCGCCAGATCATTGGCTGGCGCGAATATGTGCGGGGTCTCTATTGGCTGCTGATGCCAGGTTATGCGGAAGGCAATGCGCTTGCGGCCAAGCGCCCCTTGCCAGTGTTTTACTGGGGCGCTGAAACCTCCATGCGCTGCATGTCCCAGGCGGTGGGGCAAACGCGAGATTACGCCTACGCGCATCACATCCAGCGCCTGATGATCACCGGGAATTTCGCGCTGATCGCAGGGCTTGATCCCGCCGAAGTCAATCGCTGGTATCTTGCCGTCTATGCCGATGCTTTCGATTGGGTGGAATTGCCCAATACCCAGGGCATGGCGCTTTACGCCGATGGCGGGGTGATGGCGTCCAAGCCCTATGCGGCGTCTGCTGCCTATATCAACCGCATGGGGGATTATTGCCGTGGCTGCGCGCATGATGCGAAGGATGCGGTGGGGCCGCGCGCCTGCCCGTTTAATTTCCTCTACTGGGATTTCATCGCGCGCCATGCGGAGGATTTTGCGCGCAATCCGCGCATGGCCATGCCGGTGATGGGGCTACGTAAGCTGAAACCCGAAAAGCTTGCCGCCATGCGCGCCAAGGCGCAGGCGTTTTTGGATGGGCCGGACATGCGTGGCTGAGGCAAGTCTATCGCTTGGCCCTTGCCTATTCACCGGCGCAATGGAAGCATGGATTGCAAAGCTATTGAGGCTTGATCACGCCTCACGCAATTTTCCCACCATACTGGAGTGTTACACATGACCCAAGAAATCGAATGGATGAAGATGACCTCCGAAGAACTCAATGCCCGCGCGGCGGCGGGGGCATTGGTGATCATCCCTGTAGCATCCTTGGAACAACACGGCCCGGCGCTTGCGACCGGTGTTGATATTATTTGCGCCACCGGCGTGGCGCATCGCGTCGCGCGACGCATGGTGGAAGCGGGCGAACAAGTGGTGGTCACACCCTGCGTCTGGACTGGTTTGGCGGAACATCACGTACCTTTCGGTGGCACGGTCACGCTGGATTACGCGGCTTTCGGCGGCGTGCTGCGCGGTATTGTGCGTTCCGCGGCGCGCGCCGGTTTCAAGCGCGCCATGCTGTTGAATGGCCATGGCGGCAATGCGGAAGCGGTCGCCGTTGCGGCGGGGGATGCGCAGGCCGAAAGCGGCATTCCAGTGGCCGCCGCGACTTATTGGCACATGGCGGGCGATGCCTTCGCGCCCATTCTGGAACGTCAATCCAATGTGCTCCATGCGTGTGAGGCCGAGGCCTCCATGGTCATGGCCCTGCTGCCCGAAGCAGTGCGCCCAGCGCGCCTTTCTGAACAGCATGGCCCGCATAGCACGCGCGTTGAAGGCCAACCGCCCGCCTTGGCGCGGCGGCGTTCCTTCAAGGAACTCAGCGCCAATGGCGTGATCGGCGATGCCCGCAGCGCCACGGCCGCGAAGGGCGAGGCTTTGCTGGATGCCGCTGCCGAACGCATTGCGCGGGATTTGGCGAACCCGAAGCTTTGGGGGTGAGTTAGGACGCTTCCAACCCGTCAAACGGCAAATCAATCCAAGCCAGCGCGCCGCCCTTGCCCGCGCCGGTATCAAGGAAAATTGCCCGCCCGCCCAGCGCGCCGCGCATTTCATGCGGCCGCCCATTGGTGGAACGGTTGTCGTGCCCGACATAGGCCGTGATGTCGGCAGGGATGCGCCCAACCCAGCGCGTGGCGCGCATTGGGTAGCCATCCGGCCCGCGCTGGCCGGTCACTTCGCCGTAAAGCGCGCGGGATAGCGCGCCATCCGGGCGCCGCGTTCCGGCATCTTCAGGCGCTGAGCGATGCA
>CAIMVB010000421.1 GCA_903844785.1 uncultured Rhodospirillales bacterium
ACCGCGCCCCCAGCAATGGGGGTGGCAGGGTAAACCCCACCCGGAGCAAGGCCGAATAGGGGCGGACGGCGCGGCGCCGCAAGGCGCTGGCGCAGGGGCATTTCCGCCCTTCCGCCCGGGTTGGCCGCGCGAAGCCCGCAGCGATGCGGGCTCCAGAGGAATGGCCGTCCATGCCCCGCAAGGGGCAAGACAGAACCCGGCTTACAGGCCGTCTGACGCTGCTTTTCATATCCCTTAACCTTTGCTGCCGCCGCGCCCCGACATTGCGGCGAATTTATGCGCCAAGCGCCTTCACAATCGCGTTTTTTGGCTTGTCGGCCCAGACTTTCCCATGGTATCCCACGACATCCCATAAAACCCCAATGCGCTCGGGGGGGCGAGCGGGGTTGAAACGGGATGGTCGGGCGAGCCGGCGGGGTCGGGGGGCCCCGTCGGCCGCTGAAACGCCCGGTCTTTGGTAATGGCGCAAGGCAGGCGCGCGGGGGGCGATGACCCAATTCTTGGGCACCCATATCGGCAAATTGGACCGCAAGGGGCGGATTTCCGTCCCTGCGCCTTTTCGTGCCGCCCTGGAGCGCGGTGGCGCCGAGGATTTGGTGCTGCGCCCTTCCCATCGCGCGCCCTGCATTGAAGCCTGGCCGATTGCTGCCTTTGAAGCCTTGGCTTCGGGCATGGATCGCCTGGATGCCTTTTCCGACCAGGCGGATGATCTGGCCGCAGCACTTTTCGCCGATGCCCATGCCGCGCGCGCCGATAATGAAGGCCGCCTGGTGCTGCCCGAAGCGCTGATTGCCCATGCCGCGCTATCGGACGCCATTGCCTGCGTTGGTGTGGGGCGGATTTTCCAGATTTGGGAACCGGAAGCGGCCCGCCTGCGCACGGAAGAAGCGCGGTTGCGCGCCCGTGAACGTGGCCTGACCCTGCCCGCAGCGGGGGGCAAGCCATGAATACTGAAGGCCATGTGCCGGTGATGCTGGCCGAAGTGCTGGCAACGCTCGCCCCGCAAAATGGCGCGACCTATCTGGATGCCACTTTCGGCGGCGGCGGTTATGCCAGCGCCATTCTGCAAGCCGCGCCTGGCTGCACGGTTTTCGCCATAGACCGCGACCCGGATGCCATTGCGCGCGGTGCCGCGCTGGCGCGGCGTTTCCCGGGCCGGCTGCATCTGATTGAAGGCCGCTTTGGCGATATGCTGGCGCTGTTGCGGGATCGCGGCATCACTGCGCTGGATGGCGTGGTGATGGATTTGGGCGTTTCGTCCTTCCAGTTGGATCAGGCGGAGCGTGGCTTTTCCTTCCGCGCTGATGGGCCGCTGGATATGCGCATGGAAAAAACCGGGCCCAGCGCGGCGGATTTGGTGAATGGCCTGCCGGAACGCGAATTGGCCGATATTATTTTCCGCTTTGGTGAGGAACGCTTCGCCCGCCGCATCGCGCGCGCCATCATCGCGCGCCGTGCGGAAGCGCCCTTCACCACGACCGCTGATCTGGCCGCGCTGGTGCGCCGTGCCGTGCCGCGTGATCCATCGGGCATTGATGGCGCAACGCGCAGCTTCCAGGCACTTCGCATCGCGGTGAATGATGAATTGGGTGAGGTTGAGCGCGGCATTGCAGCGGCGATGGAATTGCTCGGCCCCGCTGGCCGGTTGGTGGTGGTCGCTTTCCATTCGCTGGAAGATCGTATCGTCAAACAAGCGATGGCGGCCGCATCCGGGCGGGGGGGCGCTTCGCGCCATGATCCCACTGCCTTGCTTGGCCGGCGGAAAGCCGCCTTTCACTTGCTGACGCCGCGCGCCTTGCGCCCTGCTGAGGCTGAATGCAGCGCCAATCCGCGCGCGCGTTCCGCCCGCCTGCGGGGGATTGCGCGCCTGGGTAGGGAGCATGCCGCATGATCCGCCCAGTGACACTGGTTTGCCTGCTTGTGGCCGCTGGCGCGGGGCTGCATTTGTATCAGGTGAAGCATTCCGTTTCGATGCTTGACCGCGAATTGCGTGATGTGAATCGCCAAACTGAAGTGGCGCGTGAACGCACGCAGATCCTGCGCGCGGAATGGGCGCTGTTGAATGAGCCTGATCGGCTACGCCAGGTCGCGCAGCGCCATTTGGCGTTGGAACCCATGGCGCCCACGCAATTTATTCGTGAAGCCGAAATGGAACGCCGCTTGCCGGCGGCGAAGCCCTTCTCCGGGCCGCCTTCTTTGTTTGGTCCGCCGGAGGCGCCAAATCTAGTACCGGAAGCTTTGGTTGTACCTGCGCCACCGCAGCTTGCTGCTGTGCCTGCCGCGGCCGCAGTACCGGCGGCGCCTTCGCCGAATGCAAACACAGTTGCGCGCCCACCCGTTGCGGAAACGCCAGCGCCGCGCCCAGCCCCGGCACCGCCGCGCATTACTGCGGCGCCTGCTGTTCAGCCGCCGCCTGCGCCGCCACCAAATCGGCAAATGGTCAGCCCCGCTTTGCTTGTCGCCCCCGCCGCGCCGCCATCACATTCTATGGTTTCATCCGCGCTAGGTTCGGCAGCTGGCGCCCTGCCCCCGCCCGTACCTTTGCCGCGCCCCGTTCCGGTGGGAGCCCCGCAAGGGGCGGCCCGCTGAGTGGGGCGCATAGGGCATGAGCGACGCTTTCCCCAATAATCCGCGCCAGCCGTCACCCGATGCGCCACCCGGCAACCGGTTGAGAGAAGCCGCGCCTACAGAAAGCACAAGCCGCGCCCTGGTGCGCGTGACGCAGCCAGATTTGCTGCGCCATGCCCAGTTGGAAAAATCCCGCGGTCGCTTGCTTTTTGCTGCGTGTGGCTTTGCCGCGCTGTTTGTCGCCGTTGGTGTGAAGCTTTCCCTGGCAACGGTATTCGACCCTGCTCAACCCAGGCGCGCGGCCATGCTGTCCCGCCCGCCAGCACCGCCGGCGGAAACACCAGTTTCGCGCGCTGCCGTCACGGATCGCAATGGCGAAGTGCTGGCGGTTTCCCTGCCGCTGACCGCGCTTTACGCCAATCCGCGCCAGATTGATGATCCTGCTGAAGCCGCTGACAAGCTGCGCCGCGTTTTGCCGCAGCTTGATCGTGAAAGGCTGATCGCGCGCCTGACGGGTGATCGGCAATTTGCCTATATCGCCCGTGCGCTGACACCGCGCGAAATGCAGGCGGTGAATAATCTTGGCGTCCCCGGTTTGTATTTTGAAGATGCGGAACGCCGCTTCTTCCCGCAGGGCCGCACGGCCTCACACATCATCGGCGGTGTGGATGTGGACGGCAATGGCATTGCCGGGGTTGAGAAATATTTCGACGAAAGGCTGCGCACGCTCAGGCGTGATACGCTGCGCCTTTCGCTTGATGTGCGTGTGCAATTGGCGATGCGCGATGCGGTGCAACACGCCATCACGGATTTTAATGGTATTGGCGGCGCCGGCGTGGTGATGGATGTGCATACCGGCGAAGTTCTCGCTATGGTGAGCCTGCCTGATTATGACGCCAATGATGTCGGCGGTGCGACAGCGGATGAACGCTTCAATCGCGTGACGGTTGGCGTTTACGAACCGGGGTCCACCTTCAAGCTGCTGACCGCTGCCATGGCGCTGGATTTGGGCACGGTCCAGACCTGGAGTGGTTATGACGCTTCCCGCCCAATCCGTGTGGGGCGGCATGAGATTAATGATTATCGCGGCAAGAATCGCTGGCTCGCCTTACCTGAAATCATTGCCTATTCGTCGAACCTTGCTTCTGCCCATATGGCGGCAGCCGTGGGCCCCACGCGGCATCGTGAATTCATGCAGCGCATGGGCATGACATCGCGGTTACGGATCGAAATTCCCGAAACGGCGCTGCCGCTGGTACCTGGGCAAAAGAATTGGCGGGATTTGAACACAATGACCATTGGCTTCGGCCATGGCATTTCCGTAACACCGCTACATGTCGCAACTGCGGGTGCGACGCTAGTGAATGGCGGCATCCTGCGCCAACCCACCATTCTCGCGCAGCCGCCCGGCGTAGAACGTGAAGGGGTGCGCGTGATTGACCCGCGCACATCGGAAAATCTGCGCCGGCTGATGCGGTTGGTGGTGACGGATGGCTCCGGCAAGGGCGCTGAGGTGCCGGGCTATTATGTCGGTGGCAAAACCGGTACGGCGCAAAAGACCGGGCCGCGCGGCGGTTATTTGGAAAACAAGCGTATCGCTGCATTTATTGGCGCCTTCCCCATGCATGCGCCGCGCTATTCAATTTACGTAATGGTCGATGAGCCTAAGCCCAATGCGCGCAGCCATGGCTTCGCAACCGCTGGCTGGGTGGCCGCGCCTGCGGCGAATATGGTGATTTCGCGCATCGCGCCCATTCTTGGCATGCTGCCGGAACCCTCCACGCCTGAAATTCAGCGTGCCATTGCCATGCCCATGAATGGGCGTGGTGTACCCGGGGCATCACCACCCCCTGCCACAACGCCAACCGCCAATCGCCCGCCGGCGCGTCAGGCGACCGAAACGCCGCCGCGCGTCGCTGTCACCCAGCGCGAGGCTGCTCTTGCGCCTCGGTGATCTCATGCGCGAATGGGCGAGCGGGGCAGAGGCCGCCTCTCTCGATATAAAAGGCATCACGGCGGATAGCCGCGCGGTGCGCCCGGGCATGGTCTTTGCTGCCTTGCCGGGGGCACGCAGCGATGGGCGTGCCTTTATTGTTGATGCGGTGGCGCGTGGTGCTGTGGCCGTACTGGCGCCGGAAGGCACGGCTTGGCCTGCTGAGGCACCGGCGCGCACATTGATCACCACACCTGATGCGCGCCGTGCCTTGGCCTTGATGGCGGCGGCGTTTTATGGCGCGCAGCCAGATAGTGCGGTGGCGATTACCGGCACCAATGGCAAAACCAGTAGCGTTGATTTTCTGCGTCAGATCTGGGGCGCTACGGGCAGGAAAGCTGCTTCGCTCGGCACGCTTGGGTTGATTATGGATGGCGTGCCGGCCGGGCCTTCGCTGACCACGCCTGATCCGGTGGCGCTGCATGAAAGCTTGGCGCGGCTTGCGCGGGATGGCGTGGTGGCGGTGGCGATGGAAGCATCCTCCCACGGGATTGATCAGCGCCGGCTGGATGGCGTCAGGCTTGCGGCGGCGGGATTTACTAATCTGACGCGCGATCATTTGGATTATCACGGCACCATGGCCGCCTATCGCGTTGCCAAGTTGCGTTTGTTTGAGACGCTTTTGCCGGAAGGCGCGCCCGCCATCGCCATGGCGGATATGGAAGCGGAAACGCTGGCCGCGCTGCGCGATATTGCGAGCCGGCGCAGGCTTGATCTGCGGCTGGTTGGTGTGGGCGGCGATGCTTTGGAACTGACCAGCGCGGAAGCCTTGCCGGAAGGGCAAAGGCTCATTTTTCGTATGGCAGGCGCGCGGCATGATGTGATGCTGCCTTTGCCGGGGCGTTTTCAGGCCGATAATGCGCTGCTGGCGGCGATGTTGGCGATAGCAACGGGCATTGCGCCAGAAAGGGCGGTGGCGGCGCTTGGGCGTTTGCGCGGGGTACGCGGGCGCATGGAACGCGCCGCGATCCTGCCCAATGGCGCGGCGATTTATGTGGATTACGCCCATACACCTGATGCGCTGACGCGGCTTTTGGCCGCACTCCGCCCACATGTCGCGGGGCAGTTGCATGTGTTGTTTGGCGCGGGTGGTGATCGCGATCCTGGCAAGCGCCCGCTGATGGGGCGTGCCGCGGCGGAAGCGGCAGACCGCGTTTGGATCACGGATGACAATCCGCGCAGCGAAGACCCGGCCATGATCCGCGCGGCGGTATTGCAGGGCTGCCCTGAAGCGGTAGATGCCGGCGCGCGAGAGGACGCCATTGCCAAGGCAATGGGCGCGCTTGGTCCGGGAGATGTGCTGGCGGTGGCCGGCAAGGGCCATGAAAGCGGCCAGGAAATCGCCGGCATTGTGCATGCCTTTGATGATGTCGCGATGGTGCGCAAGCTGGTGGGGGCATTGCCATGACCGCGCTTTGGACCAGCGCCGAATTGCGCGCGGCTACCAACGGCGTGCTTGCGGCGGAATGCGTCGTGAAGGGCGTTTCCATTGACAGCCGCAGCATTGCGCCAGGCGATGTTTTCATCGCGCTGCGTGACCAGCGTGATGGGCATGATTTCGTTGCCGATGCGCTGGCGCGCGGTGCCATGGCGGCGATGGTGGATCACGCCCCCCAGGGCGCGGTGGATACAGCGAAGCTGCTGATGGTTGGCGATACGCTGGCGGGGCTGACAGCGCTTGGTGCGGCCGGGCGTGCCCGTGCGATGGCGCGTGTGGTGGGTGTAACCGGCAGTGTCGGCAAGACCACCACCAAGGAGATGCTGCGCGTGGCGCTGGGTGCTTTTGGCGCGACCCATGCCTCGGCCGCTTCGCATAATAATCATTGGGGCGTGCCGCTGACACTCGCCCGTCTGCCGCGTGATGCAGCTTTTGCCGTGATTGAAATGGGCATGAATAATCGCGGCGAAATCGCGCCGCTATCGTGCCTTGCCCAGCCGCAGATCGGCATCATTACCTCGATCGGTACGGCGCATATCGGCTTGCTTGGCAGCCAGGCGGCAATTGCTGCGGAGAAGGGTGATATCATTGCCGGCATCGCGCCTGGCGGCACGGCCATTTTGCCGGCTGATAGTACCTTCGCGGCGGAATTGGTTGCGCGTGCGCGGGATGCTGGGCTTACAGTGCTGACGCATGGCGAAGCGGCGGGTGCGGATGCGCGTTTGCTTTCCTATCAGGCGTCGCCTGGAGGCGGCATGGCGGAAATTGCACTGGCTGGCCAGCATATCGCATTACGGCTGACCACGCCGGGGCGCCATGTTGCGCTGAATGCCTGTGCTGTTCTTGCCGCTGTGCAGGCGCTTGGGCTTTCACCTGAAAAAGGCGCGGAAGCGCTGGCCAGTTTCACCGCCGGCGCCGGGCGCGGTGCCTTGCGCCGCATTCGCGTGGCGGGTGGTGAGGCGTTGTTGATTGATGATTCCTATAATGCCTCGGTCGCTTCCGTGCGTGCGGGCTTGGCGGTGCTGGCCGCGCAACCGGCGAAGCGGCGTATATTCGCCTTTGGCGATATGCTTGAACTGGGCGCGGAAGGCCCGGCGCAACACGCCGCCCTTGCCCCGGATGCGGCACAGAATAGTGATCTGGTGTTCTGCTGCGGCCCGCTTTCGAAGTATCTTTTTGATGCCCTGCCTGCACATCAGCGCGGCGGGCATTTTCCTGATTCCGCTGCACTTGCACCCGCCCTGCGTGCCGCGCTCCAGCCCGGAGATGCCGTGCTGGTGAAGGGTTCGCTTGGCTCACGCATGAGCCTTGTCATTGCTGCACTTTTGGCAGGAGACCAAGTTTCGTGATCTATAATCTGCTTCTGCCCTTTGCTGAAGAATATGCGCTGGCTAATCTGGCGCGTTATCACACGTTTCGCGCCGGTGCGGCCTGCCTGACCGCGTTGCTGATCAGCCTGGTGTTCGGGTCTGCCATCATTCGCTGGCTGCGCGGTTTCCAGCGTGGTGGCCAGCCCATCCGGGAAGATGGGCCGGCGCGGCATATTGTGGAAAAAAAGGGTACGCCCACCATGGGCGGCGTACTGATCCTGCTAGGACTTGTGGGTTCCACCTTGCTTTGGGCGGATTTGCGCAATGGCTTTGTTTGGGCCGTGCTATTCATCACCTGCGGCTATGGCGCGCTGGGCTTTGCCGATGATTGGCTGAAAGTAACCAAGCGCAATACCAAGGGCGTCTCAGGCAAGTTGAAGCTTATTGTGCAGGGCGGGCTGGGCGTGATCGCGGCACTTTGGCTGACTTGGCTTATGCCCGGTGCGCTTGCTGACAAGCTTGCTTTCCCGATCTTCAAGGAATTTCTGCTGCCGCTTGGCATTTTGTTTCCGCTGCTGGCCGCCTTGGTGATGATGGGGTCTTCCAACGCGGTCAATCTGACCGATGGGCTGGATGGGCTTGCGATTGTGCCAGTGATGATCGCGGCGACGGTTTTCGCGTTGATCGCGTATTTGGTCGGCAATCGTGTTTTCGCTGATTACCTGCAACTGCATTACGTTCCCGGCACTGGGGAACTCGCGGTATTTTGCGCGGCCTTGGTGGGCGCCGCGCTTGGCTTTCTGTGGTTCAACGCGCCACCGGCTGCCGTGTTCATGGGCGATACAGGTTCGCTTTCGCTCGGCGGTGCGCTGGGTGGGCTCGCGGTCGCGACCAAGCATGAAATCGTGCTCGCCATCGTCGGTGGGCTTTTTGTGGTGGAGACGGTCTCCGTCATTATCCAGGTGTTTTGGTTCAAGCGCACGGGCCGGCGCGTGTTTCTGATGGCGCCGCTGCATCACCATTTTGAGAAAAAAGGCTGGGCCGAGCCCACCATCGTCATTCGCTTCTGGATCATCGCCATGATTCTGGCGCTGGTCGGGCTTTCCACGCTGAAAATCAGATGACAGCGCCAAGCCCCCCCTTCACCCCCTTTCCCGGCGCGCGCATCGCCGTGGTGGGGCTGGGCCGTGCCGGCCTGCCCGCTGCGCTGCGCTTGGCTTCCTGGGGTGCTGATGTCACCGCCTGGGATGACAAGCCCGAAGCCCGCGCGGCCGCTGAGGCTGCCGGGCTGACGGTGCAGGACCCTGCCGCCGGCCCTTTCCGCGCTGACGCGCTGCTGCTTTCCCCCGGCATTCCGCATGAACTGCCTAGCCCCCATCCGGCGGCGGTCGCGGCCAAGGCCGCCGGCGTGCCCATTCTGTGCGATGCCGAGTTTCTCTACCGCGCGGTGCTGGCGCGCCATTCCAAGGCGCGCTTCGTGGGCGTGACCGGCACCAATGGCAAATCAACCACCACGGCGCTGATCCACCATATTTTGCGGGGCGCCGGGGTGCCCTGTGAGGTCGGGGGGAATCTGGGCCCGGCGGCGCTCGATCTCAATATCTTGGGGTCGGAAGGGGTCTATACCCTCGAAATGTCGTCTTACATGTTGGAGCGAATCGCAACTCTGCGCTTCAACGTAGCTGTGATGTTGAACTTGAGCCCTGATCACTTGGACCGCCATGGGAACATGGCCGGCTATGCCGCTGCGAAGGCACGAATCTTCGCGCGCCAAGGGTCGGATGATGTCGCGGTGCTGGGCCAAGATGACACCATGACAGCCGCGCTGGGCGCCAATTTGGCCGCGCGGCGGGTGCCGATTTCGGGGACCACGCCCCAGCCGGGCGGGGTTTGGGCCGAAGGCCGGGCGCTTAGGGATGATTCTGGGCTGATCCTGGATCTTGGGTCGGCGGCGGCGCTGCCGGGCGCGCATAATGCTCAGAACGCGGCGGCGGCGGCGGCGGCCTGCACCACGCTTGGCGTGGCGCGTGGCGCGATTGCGGAAGGCATCAGGACTTATCCCGGCTTGCCGCATCGGCAGGAAATTGTCGCCGAAGCGCGCGGCGTTGTTTTTGTGAATGACAGCAAAGCGACCAATGCCGATAGCACGGCGCGCGCGCTTGCTTCCTATGATCGCGTGGTCTGGATTGCCGGCGGCATGGCGAAGGAAGGCGGCATTGCGCCGCTCGCACCTTTCTTCCCGCGTATCGCGAAAGCTTTTCTGATTGGGCGTGATGCACCGGCCATGGCGGCCATGTTGCGCGATGCCGGCGTAGCGCATGAGGTTGTGGGCACGCTGGAAGCGGCGGTGGCTGCCGCGGCGCAAGCGGCTTTTGCTGGGGCGGCGCCGGTTGTGTTGCTTTCACCCGCAGCGGCTTCCTTTGATCAATTCAGCGGCTTTGATGCGCGCGGTGATCGCTTCCGTGATTTGGCGCAGTCCTTGGTCGCGCAACAGAGCAGGAGGGCCAGCTAATGGCGCTCTCTCGCGCGGATAATTCCATTCTGGGGCGCTGGTGGTGGACCGTGGACCGCTGGACGCTCGCGGCGCTGATGGTGCTGATTGGTTTTGGCTATGTGTTGATGCTGGCGGCATCGCCGGCGGTGGCGGAACGTATCGGTGCTTCATCACGCCATATGTTTTTCCTGAAGCAGGTTTTCTATCTGGCGCTCGCGGCGGCGGTGATGGTCGGGGTTTCGCTGCTTTCACCACGCGGCGTTCGGCGCTTTGCCTTGCTTGGTTGCGCCGGGGCTTTGGTGTTGACCGCGGCAACTTTGGTGGTAGGCGTTGAAATCAAGGGTGCACGGCGCTGGCTGCCGATCCCTGGCCTTTCCTTGCAGCCTTCCGAATTCCTGAAGCCCTTCTTTGCCGTTGTCGCCGCTTGGCTGATTGCGGAAGGTATGGCGCCGGGTTCGCGCTTTTGGGGACGCGCCATCGCTATTGGTGTTTTCGCGGTCATTGCGGTGATCATGAAAAGCCAGCCCGATATCGGCATGTTGCTGGTAATGACCGCGGTGCTTTTCGCGCAATTATTCGTTGCCGGCTTGAATATCATTCTGGTTGGCGGGCTTGCGGGGCTTGGCGTTGGGGTTGGCGTTCTGGCGTATTTCCTGTTTCCCCATGTGCAATCGCGTGTGCATCGCTTTCTTGATCCGAATTCGGGCGATTCCTACCAGGTAAGTGTGGCCATGGAAGCCTTCGCCAATGGCGGGCTTTTGGGGCGCGGGCCTGGTGAAGGGCGCGTCAAGAATGTGCTGCCAGATGCGCATGCTGATTTTGTCTTCGCCGTGGCGGGTGAAGAATTCGGCATGGTGGTGTGCCTGGTGATCCTGGCACTTTTCGCCTTTGTTGTACTGCGCGGCTTGATGCGCCTGCTGGCTGAAACCGATGTTTTTGTTGTGCTGGCGGCGACTGGCCTGCTGACGCAATTTGGCCTGCAGGCCTTCGTTAATATGGCGTCCACGCTGCATCTGATTCCAACCAAAGGCATGACCCTGCCCTTCGTTTCCTATGGCGGGTCTTCCGTGCTGGCCATTGCGCTTGGCATGGGGATGCTATTGGCCCTGACACGAAAACGCATTGGCGAACGCGCTGACGCAATGGGCTTGCCAAGTGGCGCCTTGGCCGCCGGGGGCGCACGGTGAGGGGCCCCATGGTACAGCCTATCATCATCGCCGCTGGCGGCACGGGCGGGCATCTATTTCCCGCCGAAGCCTTGGCTGCGGAATTGCTTCGTCGTGGTGAGCGTGTGGCGCTGATGACCGATGCACGATCGGCGGCTTATGACAGCCCTGTTTTTGCCAATGCGGAGCGCTTTGTGTTGCAAGGGTCCGGGCTTTCCGGGCGCGGGCTGCGCCAGGCGTTGCGTGGTGCTTCCGCATTATTCATGGGAACGCTGCAGGCGCGCCGGCATATCCGGGATTTGTCGCCCAGCGCGATTGTGGGTTTTGGTGGCTATCCTTCCTTCCCGCCCTTAGCGGCGGCGCGGTTGATGCGCGCGTCACGCCGCCCGGCGGTTATTCTGCATGAACAGAATGCTGTGCTGGGCCGCGCCAATCGGCTGATGGCGCGTAGCGCTGATTTGCTTGCCCTTTCCTACGCCGAAACCGC
>CAIMVB010000422.1 GCA_903844785.1 uncultured Rhodospirillales bacterium
ACCTGGCATGCCTATAAGGACCTTGTGGCCGAAGCCTGATCAGGGCCGCATGGTCAGCGCGGCCATGCCCGTACCGCGCAAGGGTTCTGCAATGCGCGCGAAATCGCACAGCAGTGGGCGGGTTTCGCGCGGGTCGATAATTTCTTCCACCCAGAAGGCTTCCGCGGTGCGAAAGGGGGAACGCAGTTTTTGCAGGCGTTCGTCAATCTCCGCGATTTTCGCCACCGGATCTTCGGCGGCGGTGACTTCCGCCGCGTAAGCCGCCTCGATCCCGCCCTCGAGCGGCAGGGATCCCCAGCGCCCGGATGGCCAAGCATAGCGCATGGAATAGCGCCCGGCCGGTTGATGCACCACGCCCGCGACACCGAAGGCATTGCGCAAAATCACCGTGCACCAGGGCGCGCGGCATTGATTGACTGCCGCCATGGCGCGCACGCCCCAGCGGATGGTGGCGGTTTTCTCCGCTTCCAACCCCACGGCGAAGCCTGGGCAATCCATCAAATAGACCACGGGCAGGTGGAAGGTTTCCGCCATATCCACAAAGCGAATGATTTTGGCGCAGGCATCGGCTGTCCAAGACCCGCCGGAGAATACCGGGTCTGACGCCATCACCGCCACCGGCAGGCCATCCAAGCGCGCAAGCCCCGTGATGATGGGCCGGCCAAACCAGCGGCCCATTTCGAAAAAACTGCCTTTGTCGAATAGCATCTCAACAATCGGGCGCATCTTATAGGCTTGGCGCGGGTCGCGCGGGATTACATTGATCAGCTTGGCATCGCGGCGTTGAGGGTCATCGCGCGAACGCAGCCGGGGCGAGACTTCAAACACCGATTGCGGCAGATACGAAAGAAAGCGCCGCGCGGCGGCGAAGGCTTCTTCTTCCGTATCCACCGCATCATCCACCGCGCCAGCCTTGCATTGAATCTCCCAACCGCCGAGGTCGCGTTTTTCCAGCTTCTCCCCAAGCCGCGCCACAACAGGCGGGCCGGCGACAAACATGGCGGATGATTTCGTCATCACCGAATAATGCGCCGCCGCCAGCCGCGCCGCGCCAAGCCCAGCGACTGACCCAAGCCCAAGCGCCACCACCGGCACCAGGCCTAAATTCTGCGCGGTCAGGTCGTAAAGCTGCGTGCCGCCCACACCGCCCGGTAGATTGGCGCGCCCGGTGGTTTCAATGGTTTTCACCGAACCACCGCCGCCCGAGCCTTCAATCATGCGAATGATCGGCAGGCGCAATTCATTGGCCATGCGTTCCGCCATGATGGGCTTTTCGCGAATGGTCGCATCGGCGCTGCCGCCGCGCACAGTGAAATCATCGCCCAGCACCACCACCGGTCGGCCATCAATCTCCGCCCGGCCCATGACGCAGTTGGAAGGTGTGAGCGTCACCAGATCACCCTTGGCGTCATATTCGCCGCGCCCGGCAATGGCGCCGACCTCATGGAAGCTGTTCTTGTCCACCAGCTTCAGCACACGTTCGCGCACCGTGAGGCGGCCACCATCATGCTGGCGCTTCACCTTATCCGGTCCGCCCATGGCTTCGGCCATTTTGCGGCGGCGGTTGAGTTCCTCGATTTCCGGTTGCCAAGTCATAAGGCGTTTCCCTGGGTCTTGTTACGGGCAGTGTCACGCGAGACACCGCGCCCTGCAAGCGGGCGTTGCCGTCAGCCAATCGAAACCCCATCATAAGCGGTAGCCAGCCGCACAGAGAGAGGCGCCATGCCAATTGATGAAAGCCTGAAATTCCTGCCAGTGAATATCGCGGTGCTGACCGTGAGCGACACGCGCGATATGGCGAGTGATCGTTCCGGCCAAACCCTGCAAGACCGGATCGAAGCCGCGCGGCATCATTGCGTGGCGCGGGAGATCGTGAAGGATGATCCGGATGCGATTGAAGCCGTGCTGCGTCGCTGGATTGCGGACCCTGCCGTGGATTGCGTGATCACCACTGGCGGGACGGGCATTACGGGCCGTGATGTGACGCCAGAAGCCTTCAAGCGCGTGCTGGAGAAGGAAATCGAAGGCTTCGGCGAATTATTCCGCTGGATCAGCTTTCAGAAGATCGGCACATCAACCATCCAATCGCGCGCTATGGGTGGTGTGGCGGGCGGCACCTATCTTTTCGCGCTGCCTGGTTCAACCGGCGCCTGTAAGGATGGCTGGGATGAGATCCTGCGCTTCCAATTGGATTCACGGCACCGCCCCTGCAATCTGGTGGAGCTGATGCCGCGCCTATTGGAACATTTGAAACCGGCGTAACGGGCGCGCGAGGGACGCAAACCCCTCGCGCGTTATGCCTCAGGCTGCCTTGGAAGTCGCCAAGGCCTTCCAAACGCTTTCCGGTGTGGCCGGCATCTCAATATGCTTCACGCCAT
>CAIMVB010000423.1 GCA_903844785.1 uncultured Rhodospirillales bacterium
CCCGGCATCAGGCGCTTATGCGCATCCGTCACCGCCATGAAGGCAGCATGCGGCCCGCCATAGCCCATGGGCACGCCAAAGCGCTGCGCGCTGCCCACCACCACATCGGCGCCCATTTCGCCCGGCGGCTTCAGCAATGTCAGCGAAAGCAGATCAGCCGCAACAATCGCCAACCCGCCCACGTCATGCACAGCAGTGATTTCGGCCGTCAGGTCGCGCACTTCGCCTGTGGTGCCCGGATATTGCAGCACGAGCGCGAAGGGCTTTTCGGCAGCACAAGCCGCGGCAATACCCGCCACTTCCGCCCCCACCACTCGATAGCCAAGCGGCGCGGCGCGGGTTTCCAGCACGGCACGGGTTTGCGGATGAAGGTCTGCCGCCAGCACAATCACATTGGATTTGCCACGCGTCGCCGCATGGGCCAGCGCCATGGCTTCTGCCACCGCAGTCGCCTCATCTAAAAGAGACGCATTGGCAACCGGCAGCCCGGTCAAATCCGTCACCATAGTCTGGAAATTCACCAGGGCTTCCAAGCGGCCCTGCGCGATTTCCGCCTGATAAGGCGTATAGGCCGTGTACCAACCGGGATTTTCCAGAATGTTCCGCAGAATCACCGGCGGCGTCAGCGTGCCGTGATAGCCAAGCCCGATTAGGGATTTGATATCGGCGCGATTCTGTTCCGCCAAGCCGCGCAATTCCGCAATCGCCTCAGCCTCGCTCACCGCAGGTGGCAAAGCGGAAAGATCAGCTTCAAGGATCGCCGCCGGCACGGTGCGCGCGGCAAGTTCGGTCAGGCTTTTCGCGCCGACTAGCTTCAGCATTTCCGCAATCTCGGCTTCTGAAGGCCCGATATGCCGCCGATCAAAAGCGTAATGCGCTTCAAGCGCGGAAAGTTCAGCGGCACTCATGCCAGGCTATCCACGAAGCTGTGATAAGCACCTTCATCCATCAGCGCGGAGATTTCGCCGGCATCGGCGGGTTCCATGCGGAAGAACCAGCCGCCCGCAGAAGGTTCGCGATTGACCAGGCCAGGATCATCGGTCAGCGCCGCATTCACTTCAATGATCTTGCCGGAAACCGGCGCATAGATATCGGAAGCGGCCTTCACGCTTTCCACCACGGCGCAGGCCTCACCAGCCGCGACCACTCGGCCCACTTCCGGCAGATCTACAAACACAACATCGCCCAGCGCGTTTTGTGCGTGATCGGTGATGCCCACCGTCGCGCCATCGCCATCGCTACGGATCCATTCATGGTCTTTGGAAAAGCGCATTTCGGACATGGGACAGGGCCTTTCAGCGAGCGTAGCGATGGGGGGTAAAGGGCATGGGCGCAACACGGGCGGGAACCGCCTTGCCGCGCACCATCAAATCAAGGGCAGAGCCGTCTTCGGCAAAGGGGCGCGCGACATAGCCCATGGCAACCGGCGCACCCACGGAGGGGCCAAACCCGCCGGAGGTCACTTCGCCAATTACCGCGCCATCAGCGTCGGCAATCGGCGTATGGCCGCGCGCCGGCTGACGGCCTTCTGGGCGAATGCCCACGCGCAGACGCTTCGGCCCATTGGCCAATTCTTCGCGCACGCGATCCGCCCCCGGGAAATTCCATTCCATGCGGCGGCGCTTGCCGATGCTCCACACCAGCCCCGCTTCAACGGCGCTGGTGGTTTCATCAATATCGCTGCCGTAAAGGCAAAGCCCCGCTTCAAGCCGGAGTGAATCTCGCGCCCCAAGCCCCGCCGGCATCACGCCAGGAAGTGCCAGCAAGCGGCGTGCAAACGCCTCTGCCTGATCCGCAGGCACTGAGATTTCAACGCCATCCTCACCGGTATAGCCGCTGCGGGAGATAATGGCGTTCACGCCGCCAATATCGAAGCTGCCAATGCCCATGAAGGAAAACGCGGCAAGCCCCGGCGCCAAAGCGGCCAGCGCCGGCACCGCGCCCGGCCCTTGCAGGGCTAGCAGCGCGCGATCTTCATGCCGATGCAGCGTGACACCTTGCGGCAAATGCGCGGCGATATGGCCGAAATCATGTTCCTTGCGGCTGGCATTCACCACCAGGAAAATCCGGTCGCCCAGATTGGCGAACATGAAATCATCCAGAATGCCGCCGCTTGGCGATGTCAGCAGCCCATAGCGCTGCCGCCCGGGCTTCAGCCCCGCGACATCGGCGGGGGTCAGCGCTTCCAGCGCCGCGGCCGCGCCTTCACCGCGCAATTCGGCCTGGCCCATATGGGAAACATCAAACAGTGCAGCGGCGCTGCGGCAGTGCAAATGCTCCGCCATGATACCGGCCGGGTATTGCACCGGCAGCGCGTAACCCGCGAAGCCCACCATGCGCCCGCCCAATTCGCGGTGCAGCGCGGCGAGCGGGGTTTCCGCCAAGGATTCAGATTGAGACTCGACCACGCTGCCTCCCGCCACTTTGCATGGCGAAATGGGTTCAACACGTGGTCCCCCTCTGTCTGATGACCTGAGAGATTCGGTGGGGGCGTTACCTCACCTTTCTCCGTCGGTGCCACGGCTTGCGCCACGGGCTTTCCAGAGGCCCCTTTCCCGCGCGGCCCTTTTGCCTGAGCGTTTCCGGGGACCGGTTGCGCCTTCGGCGGCAGGCTGGCTGCTCTCTCCCGCGCGGTGTCAACGGGGTACAAGCTGAATGACAGATCGGGCGGGGGCGCGCAATATGGGAAAAATGAAGCCGGCGCTTTGCCGCCCGTAAGCCTTTGCTTAAGCATTACCGCTGATGATGAGAAGTCGAAACATTTCGCCGGAATCAGGCATGGACGGCTATATCCCCGGGCAATCCCGCGCAGCGCACCACCACTTGGCAGCGCGGTTTGAGATTTGCGTCGATGCATTGCTGGAAGCCCATGGCGGCATGGACTACCACGACTCGGCTTTGCGCGGCCCCTGCATGAATGGCATCAGCCTTGGCATGCTCTCCGCCTTTCTGGGGGAGCCCGCCAGCATCGGCCGCTTGATGCGGTTGGATGAGGCGCTGACGCGCCGGATTTATCGCCGCCTGATCTGGGATGAACTACGCGCGGACCGCCTGCCCCCCGGCCTTGATTTGGCGCTGATAGCCTTCGCGCTCGAAGCCGGGCCGCATGCCGCGATCCTGGCATTGCAAAAGGCGCTGGGCGCCACAGCGTCAGGGGCGTTGGATGAAACAACGCGCCATCGCCTGCAGGGCATTGATGCGATGCCGGTTATAGAAGGTATTTTCGCTGCCCTTTTTGCCCATTGCCTGGCGTTGGGTGCAATTCCGGGCCGCGCGCTGGAACAGTTGCGCAAAGCCGCGCTGGATATGCCCGGGCCAGGCTGATCAGGCCTGATCTTCCAAAACGCGCCCGGCGCGGTGCCGACGCAAAAGCCAAAGCCCAATCACCACCGAAACCACAAAAAGCGCGGCCGCGAGGCCCATTTGCCAGACGCCATCAACCCTGATCCCCTTGCCGAGCAGGGCGAAGATCACCGTCTGCGGCACATAGCCAAGCGCCGAGGCCGCCAGAAACGCCACAAACGGCACCCCCGCCATGCCGGCCAGCAGATTGACCGCCAGATTATTGCCAATCGGCAGCAGCCTGAGCGCCAGCGTGGCGCC
>CAIMVB010000424.1 GCA_903844785.1 uncultured Rhodospirillales bacterium
AGCTTATTCGCCCCTGTCGGCACAATGGTTTCCTTGAGCAGCATCTTCAGCGCATCGGCGAAAGGCTGCAGCAAGCCGAAAGGCCCCACCACATTGGGGCCGCGACGCATTTGCATCGCCGCCAGCACCTTGCGTTCAGCAAGCGTCAGGAAGGCAACCATCACCAAAAGCGGCACTAGCAGTGCCAGGGCCTTGGCCAAGGTCAGCACTAGGATGCCGATGGGTGAGGCAAGAAATTCGCTCATCGCCTTACTCCGCCGCCAAAGCCTGTTGCGGCCCGTAAACCGCGGCGCATTCCGCCATCACATCCGATGCGCGACTGATCACATCGGCCCGGTGATAATCCGTGATGGGCAGGCGGAAGGCGGCTTCTTCCATCGCCATGGCCGCCTGCGGGCCGGCCATATCAGCGCAGCCTGAAGCGGCCACTTCGCCAATCCGCGCGAAGACAGGGCTGACACTAGCCAGCAGCGCGCGCAGCGCGTCCAGATCATTATAAGGAAGCGTCTTGCCCACACCTTCGCTGAAGGCACGGATTATGCGCCAATCCTCGCGCGCTTCACCCGGTGGGTGAATTGCGCGATGGCTCCGTTGCGCGCGGCCTTCGGTATTCACCCAGGTCGCGTCCTTTTCTGTATAAGCCGCGCCCGGCAGCAGCACATCAGCACGTGCCGCCATGGCATCGCCGTGATGGCCCTGATAAATCACGAAGGTGCTGGCCGGAATGCGTGACGGATCGAAACCATCCGCATTGAGTAGCCACAACGCATCCACGCCGCCCGCCAGCATCGCGCCAAGGGCCTTGCCGCCCTGCCCTGGCAGGAAGCCGAGTTCCAAAGCACCAACCTGACCACCGAAATGATGCAGCATATTGAAGCCGTGCCAATCGGGCTTCAGCATCCCGGCCTCAGCCGCCAAGCGCCACGCGCTTGCCAGCACCGCCGCGCCATCCGCCCGCGCCAGCGCGCCGCGCCCCAGGATCAGCATTGGCTTTTGCGCGCCCTTCAGCGTGGCCGCAAAAGCATGGCTGCCATCCAGCAGCGCAGTGATGGCCGAAGGCCCCTCCCCCAGATGCGCCACCTCATAGGTCAGATCCAGCCCCGCCGGCCCGATATACCCAACCGGCAACCCGCCCTGCGCCCAGCGCTTGCGAATGCGCGCATTCAAAACCGGCGCTTCCTTGCGTGGATCAGCACCGATGATGATCAGCGCATCAGCATCTTCAATGCCGGCAATGCCCGTATTGAAGCGATAGAAATCAGGCCGCGCGCCATCAATCGCCGCGCCATCGTCGCGGCAATCGAGATTCGTGCTGCCATAAGCCGCCATCAAATCCTTGAGCGCCAGCACGCTTTCCGCATCGGCCAGCGCCCCCGCGACCGCGCCAATCCGTTCCGCCGGCGTTGCGGCGAATTTCGCGGCAATAGCGGCAAAAGCCTCCGCCCAGCTTGCCGCGACCATGCGGCCATCCTTGCGCAGCCACGGACGATCCAAACGGCGGCGCTTCAGCCCATCGAAGGAAAAGCGGCCACGATCAGCCATCCATTCCTCATTCACAGCCTCATTGATGCGCGGCAGAATGCGCAGTACTTCTGGGCCGCGCGTATCAATGCGGATATTGGCGCCAACGGCATCCAGCACATCAATGCCATCCGTCTTGCGCAATTCCCATGGACGAGACACGAAAGCATAAGGCCGGCTGGTCAGCGCGCCGACCGGGCAGATATCAATCAAATTGCCGGAAAGCTCAGATGTCAGCGCCTTTTCGACATAGGTGCCGATTTCCATATTCTCGCCGCGATTGGTGCCACCCAATTCCGGCGTGCCGGCCACTTCCGCCGCAAAACGCACGCAGCGTGTGCATTGAATGCAGCGCGTCATCACGGTTTTGATGAGCGGGCCGATATTCTTGTCCTTCACCGCCCGCTTGGCTTCACCGTAACGCGACTTGTCATGGCCATAGGCATAGGCCTGATCCTGCA
>CAIMVB010000425.1 GCA_903844785.1 uncultured Rhodospirillales bacterium
AGCCAACCGCGGCGCGGTTCAGCACCCGGGCCAATAATGATTGGTGGCCCAATCAGCTGAATCTGCGCATCTTGAGCCAGCAATCCGCCAAATCCAACCCGATGGATGCGGGCTTCAGCTATGCAGAGGCGTTCAAGAAGCTCGACCTGCAAGCGCTGAAGAACGATATTTTCGCGCTGATGACCGTGTCTCAGCCCTGGTGGCCGGCGGATTACGGGCATTACGGGCCGTTCTTTGTGCGTATGGCCTGGCATGCCGCCGGCACCTATCGCACCGCTGATGGCCGTGGTGGCGCTTCCAATGGCGCACATCGCTTCGCGCCGGAAAATTCCTGGCCTGATAACGCGAATCTCGATAAGGCGCGCCGCCTGCTGTGGCCGGTGAAGCAGAAATACGGCAACAAGATTTCCTGGGCCGATTTGTTCATTTTGACTGGGAATTGCGCCATTGAATCCATGGGCTTGAAGCCCTTCGGCTTTGGCGGTGGGCGCGTGGATATCTGGGAACCGGAACAGGATATCTACTGGGGCACTGAAGAAACCTGGCTGGATGACAAGCGCTATACGGGCGACCGCATTCTGGAAAACCCGCTGGCCGCCGTGCAGATGGGCCTGATTTACGTCAATCCGCAGGGGCCAAATGGCACGCCGGACCCGCTCGCCTCGGGCCGCGATATTCGTGAAACCTTCGCGCGCATGGCGATGAATGACGAAGAAACCGTGGCGCTGGTCGCCGGTGGCCATACCTTCGGCAAGTGCCATGGCGCTGGCCCCGAGAGCCATGTGGGCCCGGAGCCGGAAGCGGCGCCGCTGGAACAGATGGGCTTTGGCTGGAACAGCAGCTTCCATAGCGGTCAGGGCGTGCACGCCATTACCAGCGGCATTGAAGGCGCTTGGACCACCAACCCGACCAAGTGGGACAATAACTATTTTGAGAACCTAATGAACCATGATTGGGTGCTGACCAAATCACCCGCCGGCGCCCATCAATGGATCCCGGCCAATGGTGCTTTGGCGGATGCCGTGCCGGATGCGCATGATCCCACCAAGCGCCACGCGCCGATCATGACCACGGCCGATATGGCGATGAAGCTTGATCCGGCTTACGGGAAAATTTCTCGCAGCTTCCTGGAAAACCCGGATAAGTTCGCCGATGCCTTCGCCCGCGCTTGGTTCAAGCTGACGCATCGCGATATGGGGCCGAAGGTGCGCTACCTTGGCACGGATGTGCCGAAGGAAGACCTGATTTGGCAGGACCCGGTGCCGGCGGTGACGCATAAGCTGGTGGATGCCAGCGATATTGCGGCGCTGAAGGCGCAAATCCTCGCGACAGGCTTGGCGGTTTCCGAAATGGTGGCGACCGCTTGGGCTTCCGCTTCCACCTATCGTGGTTCGGACCGTCGCGGTGGCGCCAATGGCGCGCGCATTCGCTTGGCACCCCAGAAGGATTGGGAAGCCAATCAGCCGGGGCAACTCGCGAAGGTGCTGACGGCGCTGGAAGGCGTGCAAAAGGCCTTCAACGCTTCCGCCGCCGGTGGCAAGCAGGTGTCGCTTGCTGATCTGATCGTGCTGGGTGGTTGCGCTGCCATTGAAGCGGCGGCCAAGGCTGCCGGCCATGCGGTGACGGTGCCCTTCACGCCTGGCCGTACGGACGCCACTGCTGCGCAGACCGATGCGGAAAGCTTCTCGGTGCTCGAGCCGGAAGCCGATGGTTTCCGCAATTAGCGGTAGCTTGCTTACAAGGTGAAGGCGGTAGAACAGCTGGTGGACAAGGCCCAGCTGCTGTAGCTGACCGCGCCGGAATTGAACGCGCTTGTCGGCGGCATGCGTGCGCTGAATGCCAATGTTGG
>CAIMVB010000426.1 GCA_903844785.1 uncultured Rhodospirillales bacterium
GCCCCCAATGGCGTGCTGTTGGATGGGCGCGAATATGCCCAGGCCGGCCGGCCCTATTGGGACCCGGCCAAGGTCACCGCACCCACCCTGCTGGTGGTGGCGGACTGGGATCGCGATACGCCGCCCGCCATGGCCATGGCGATTTTCCCACTGCTGACCAATAGCCCCGGCAAGCGCCTCGTGGTGCTGGGGGAGGGCACGCATACCATTTTGATGGAACGCAATCGCGGCGCGCTGTTTCAGGCGGTGCAGGGCTTCCTGGCTGAAACCGCGACCTGAAGCGGCGCCTTGCCGCGTGCCATGCTAAACAAAGCGTAATCGAATCGGAGCACGCCTATTATGTCCAAACCTGCCCCCGCCCCCGGCCTGGTGGTTGACCGCAATCTTGCGCTTGAATTGGTGCGCGTGACGGAAGCTGCCGCGCTGGCCGCCTCCCGCTGGATTGGGCGGGGCGACAAGAACGCCGCCGATGGCGCCGCGGTGGAAGCCATGCGCAAGGCCTTCGATACGGTGGCCATCACCGGCACCGTGGTGATCGGTGAGGGTGAGATGGATGAAGCGCCGATGCTCTATATCGGCGAAAAGGTTGGGCTTTACGCCAAGGCCGGCGGTGGGCCGGAAGTGGATATTGCGGTGGACCCGCTGGAGGGCACCTCCATCACCGCCAAGGGCGGGCCGAATGCCATTGCAACGGTGGCTTTGGCGGAAAAGGGCGGGTTCTTGCACGCGCCTGATATCTACATGGACAAGCTCGCGATCGGGCCAGGCCTGCCGGAGGGCATTGTCGATTTGGACGCGAAGCCCGAGGAAAACCTCCGCGAATTGGCGCGCGCCAAGAAATGCGACATTGGCGATTTGATGGTCTGCACGCTGGATCGTGACCGGCATAAGGAAATGATCCGCGCCTGCCGCGCTGCTGGTGCGCGCATCATGCTGCTTGGTGATGGCGATGTTTCGGGCGTTATTGCCGTCAGCCAGCCGGAAGCGGGCGTTGATATCTATATGGGCTCGGGCGGGGCGCCTGAGGGCGTGCTGGCGGCGGCGGCTTTGCGCTGCATTGGCGGGCAGATGCAGGGCCGGCTGATGTTCGAAAATGAGGAACAGGTGGCGCGCGCGCGATCCATGGGCATCACCGATCCCAACCGCAAATACAGTGTTGAGGAAATGGCCAAGGGCGATGTGATGTTCGCGGCCACGGGTGTGACCAGTGGCGCGATGCTGCGCGGTGTGCGGCGATTTGCCGGTGGTGCTTATACGCATTCCATCGTCATGCGGTCCAAATCCGGCACGGTGCGCTATGTGGAAGGGCATCATAATTTCGCGCGCAAGCCGAGCGCCTTCATTGCCTGACCGGAAAGCCGCGCCGCATGGATGACAGCGCCGCGCAAGGCCCCGTACTTGGTGTCACGCGCAGCCTGACTGGGCGCAGTTGGCAATGGCGCGCGGGGGATGCGCGCATTGGGCTTGGCATCGCGCAACGGCTTGAATTGCCTGAGGTGCTTGGGCGCTTGCTGGCCGCGCGCGGCATTGGGCTGGATGATGCGGGTGATTTTCTGGAACCGAAGCTGCGTGCGCTGATGCCGGACCCGGCGCGGCTTGCGGATATGGATGCGGCGGCGGATCGCATTGCGGCGGCGGTGCGTAGCGGCGAACATGTCGCGGTATTTGGCGATTATGATGTGGATGGCGCCTGCGCTGGCGCGTTGATGACGCGGTTTTTGCGTGATCTTGGCTGCCAGGTCACGCCATATGTCCCTGACAGAATCAAGGAAGGTTATGGGCCGAATGCGCCGGCGATTGCGGCGCTTTGTGATGCCGGCGCGTCGCTGGTGATTTGCGTGGATTGCGGCATTGCCGCCGGTGCTGCCTTGGCCGCCGCTGAAGGCCGCGCCGATGTTGTGGTGCTGGATCATCACAAGGCGGAAGGCGTGCTGCCCGCCGTGCTGGCGGTGGTCAATCCTAATCGCTTGGATTGCACATCGGGTTTGAAACATATCTGCGCTGCCGCCGTGGCCTTTCTGGCGGCGACTGCCACGCTGCGCACGCTGCGCCGCGCGGATTGGTTTGCGCGGCGGAAGGAACCGGATTTGCTGGCGCTTTTGGATATCGTGGCGCTGGCGACGGTTTGTGATGTGATGCCACTCACGGGTTTTAATCGCGCTTTGGTGGCGCAGGGCTTGAAGGTATTGGCCAAGCGCGAGCGGATTGGCCTGGCCGCTTTGTTGGATGTCGCGGGGCAGAAGGATATGCCAAGCGCGCATACGCTGGGCTTTGTGCTGGGCCCGCGCATCAATGCCTCGGGCCGCATTGCGGAAGCTGATTTGGGCTTACGGTTATTACTGTCTGAAGATGCCATTGAAGCGCGCGTCATGGCTGAAAAACTGGATGAGGTGAACCGCCGCCGCCAGGAAGTGGAAGGCGATATACTGGGCGCTGCACTCGCCATGGCAGAAGCGCAGGTGGCCGCGGGCCATGCGGTGTTGCTATTGGCGGCTGAAGGCTGGCACCCCGGCGTGGTTGGCATTGTCGCAGGCCGGGTCAAGGAAAAATTCAATCGCCCTGCCTGTGTCGCGGGGATTACGGGTGGTATCGCGAAGGGGTCGGGCAGATCCGTCACGGGCATTGATCTCGGCACTGCGATCATCGCC
>CAIMVB010000427.1 GCA_903844785.1 uncultured Rhodospirillales bacterium
GCGATCAGGGATTGTCTGCAAAAGGGTTGGACTCTGGACCGGCTGGACCCGGTACTGCGCGCGTTGTTGCGCGCTGCGACGGGCGAATTGATGCAGGCGCATGAACCGCCGGCGCGGGTCGTGATCAACGAATATCTGGATATCGCGGCGGGCTTTCTGGATGAGGAAGCAACCCGCTACGCCAATGGCATGCTGGATACGCTGGCGCATCGGCTGCGCCCGGCGGATTTCGCGCCTAGCGCCTGAAGCGCAGCATGGGCCTGCCCCGCGAATTCGCCCTGATCGCGCGGCATTTCCGCCCTTTGGCGGGTGAAGGTGCGCTGGATTTGGGCGATGACGCCGCGCTGTTGACGCCGCCCGCCGGGCAGCAATTGGTGCTGGCTGCGGATGCGCTGGTGGCAGGCGTGCATTTCCTGCCCGATGATCCGCCTGGCATGATCGCGCGTAAATTGCTGCGGGTGAATTTGTCCGACCTCGCAGCCATGGGCGCCGCGCCGTTGGGTTATTTGATGACCACGGCATTCACGCGCGGCACGGCGGATTCCTGGATTGCGGCATTCGTCGCGGGCCTTGCCGAGGATCAGGAGCGTTTCGGCATTGCCGTGCTGGGTGGCGATACGGTGGCAACCCCCGGCCCTGCCTGTTTTTCGCTGACGATCATCGGGGTTGTGCCGCCAGGGCAGGCTTTGCATCGGCGCGGTGCGCGCATTGGTGATGATATCTGGGTCTCTGGCAGCATTGGCGATGGCGCGCTTGGACTGCGCGTTTTGCAGGGGAAATTGGCGGCGGATGCTGAAGGCCATTTGGCGCGGCGCTATCGTCTGCCGGAACCGCGGCTGGCTTTGGGCCAGGCGTTGCGCGGTGTGGCGCGGGCGGCGATGGATGTCTCCGATGGGTTGGTACAGGATTTAGGGCATCTCTGCCGCGCGGCGGGCTGTGGGGCGGAGATTATCGCCGATGCCGTGCCGCTTTCCGCCGCCGCAAGCGCCGCACTTGCTGGCGATGCGGCGCTGCTACCGCTGATCCTGACCGGCGGCGATGATTACGAATTGCTCTTCGCCGCCGCACCGGAAGATGCCGATGCGGTGCGCGCCGCCGGCGAGAAGGCCGGCGTCCCAGTGGCGCGCCTTGGGCGCTTCATCGCGGGCGAAGGCGTTGTGGTGCGCGATGCCTCAGGCGCCGCGCTCAGCCTACCGCAAGGTGGCTGGAGCCATTTCTGAAGGATGTTACTTGTCCTTCTGCCCCGGCGCGTAACCGCCGCCATCCGTTGGGCGCAGCGCTTCGAACATTTCCGTCACCGCCGCGTAATCGCGATAGCCGCAGCGCGCGAGCGGTTGCGCCTTCGCGGTATCGAAACGGCCATCGGTGATATAGGCCTCATCTATATGGACGCCGACGACCTGGCCGATGATGATCCAGCCTTTCAATGGCGCGCCATTCATGTCCTGCAATTGCATGGAATGCGTCACCTTGCATTCCAAAGCGGCGGGCGCGGCGGCAACGCGCGGCGCCTTCACGATGCGGCAGGGCGCGGTGGCAAGCCCAGCGGCTTCGAATTCGCTGACACCCTCAGGCAAAGTGTCTGAGGAGATGTTCATGGCATCAAATAGCGCGCGCGTGCAGAGGTTGAATACGAATTCCCCGGTGGCGATCGCATTGGCCGCGCTGTGCTTCATGCTTTCGCTGGTGAAGGCCAGCATGGGCGGGCTGGAATGTACGGCGTTGAAGAAGCTGTAAGGCGCCAGGTTGGGTCGGCCTTGCTGATCCAGGCTGGAAATCCAGCCAATCGGGCGCGGCGCGATAATGGCCTTGAAGGGGTCATGCGGCAGGCCATGGCCAAGATGGGGTTCGTAGAACATGCGAAAGCCTTTCTTGCGGTTGCGCCTGCTGTATCCCCCGCGTGGCTTCAAGGGAAGCGGGTTGCCAGTTTGGGCTATCGCAGCGCCATGCTTGCGTGCAAAGGGGGGTAATGAATGCAAAGCTCATCCTGGGGCTGGCCTTTGGGCTTGCTTCCGCCCTGATCTGGGGCGGCCATGCCGTGGTGGCGCGGCCCGTGCTGGCGGATGGCAGTTTCGGCAGCTTTGATCTGGCGGCGTTTCGTTATGGTGTTGGCATGATGGCGCTGATGCCCTTTGCCTGGGCGGCGCGCGTCACGCTGCTGCGCCTTGGCCTTCGGCGCGTGCTGTTGCTGGCGTTATTTGGCGGTTTGCCCAATCTGCTGCTGTTTCTGGTGGCGCTGGTTTATGCCCCGGCATCCCATGGCGGCACCATCGCGCCCATGAC
>CAIMVB010000428.1 GCA_903844785.1 uncultured Rhodospirillales bacterium
CGGCAAGCGGCCCAAGCCGCGGATAGCCAGCCTCGGTCAAGGCGGTCGGCACGGCGGTAATAACCGTACCCGTCACCGCCCAGGCGGCCAGCATACTCAGTGAAAGCGGCAAGGTGCCACGCGGAAAGCTTGGCATGCGCAGCCACGCAACACGCGCCGGGGTTTTGGTCTCTGGCAGAAAGAATACCAGCAGGAAGATGGTCGCGAGTGCGGTTATATGCAGCCAGAAAGTCAGCGGCGGTTCGACGGGCCCAAAGATTTCAATCGCCGCCATGGTGGCGATGCCGCCCGCCGCAAACCCACTGGCACTTGCAAGCGTGGTGACCTGCGCGGCGCGCCGACCTGCTTCTGGCCCTCCGGCCAGTTCCGCCGCCCAGGCCGTCGCACCGCCGGCCAGCAAGCCCACCGCCAGCCCTTGCATGCCGCGCGCAAAGGCCAAAGCCGCAAGCCCCGGCGCGGTAATCAGCCCGATCGTGCCACAAATGGTTAGCGCCAGCGCGGCCAAAATGCAGGGCTTACGCCCAATCCGGTCCGACATGCCGCCAAGCAAAGGCGCGGAGATAACTGCACTCGCCGCATAGGCAATGAAGGCCGCTGAAAGCCCGCCTGCCCCCTGCCCATCCCGCGCTGCATAGGTGGTGAAAAGCGGCATGGCGAGGGTGGTTGAAAAGCCAATGGTGAAGACCGCCGCGCCAATCACCCAAATGCCACGAGAAAATGCCAAGCTCGGCGCTCCAAAGATCAGGGGGATGTTCCGGGGCTTGCCGTGCCGCGTCAATGCGCCGTTTCACGCGAACGGCCATCATGGTATGAAGGCTGTATGGCCAAAGCATCGGCCAGTTCCTCTGAACGCCGCGGTACGCCCCCCCGCGCCCCGGCGCGGGAGGCTCTGGGCGCGCGTCTTTCCGCCCCCCCCTCACGTCCGGCGCCCCGCGCGCGGCGGCGCTTTGGCTTGCTGCGCCTTGGTTTCCTTGCCGGCCTTTGGGGGTTGATCGCCGCTGCGCTGGTTTTGCTGATCCTTGCCTGGGATTTGCCAAGGGCCGAAGTTGCGCTGGCGGCAACGCGCAAGCCTTCCACCACGTTGCTTGCATCTGATGGCAGGCTACTTGCGACCAATGGGGATCTTTATGGCGAAACGCTGCGCCTGCGCGAAATGCCGGCGCATTTGCCCGCAGCCTTCATTGCCATTGAAGATCGGCGCTTTCGCGACCATTGGGGCATAGACCCAATCGGCCTGGCGCGTGCTGTTTATGCCAATTTCACCTCAGGCCGTGTGGTGCAGGGTGGGTCCACGCTCACGCAGCAATTGGCGAAAAACCTGTTCCTGACGCCAGAACGCAGCCTGAAGCGCAAGGCGCAGGAAGCAATGCTGGCGCTTTGGCTGGAACAGCGCTTCAGCAAGGATGAATTGCTGGAGGTCTATCTGAACCGCGTCTACCTCGGCGCTGGTACTTATGGCGTTGATGCGGCGGCGCGGCTTTATTTCGGGGTCTCCGCGCGGCGCCTCTCACCCGGGCAGGCAGCGGTGCTGGCTGGTCTGCCCAAGGCGCCATCGCGCATCAATCCGCGCGTCAATCAAGGCGCGGCCTTGGCGCGTGGCTTGGAAGTGCTGAATGCCATGACGGAAACGGGCGCGCTGAGTGCCACCCAGGCATTGCAAGCGGCCGAGGCCATTCGCTTCACCCCCGCGCCATCGCGCGATGCCGGCTGGTTTGCCGATTGGGTACAGGATGGGATGGCGGGGCGCGCCCCGAGCAGCGCGGATTTGGTGCTGCGCACCACGCTTGACCACGCTTTGCAAAGCGCGGCCGAGGCGCGGATTGATGCCATTCTGGCCGGGCCGGGCGCGCGGGCTGGGGTGCATCAGGGCGCGGTGGTGGCGATGGATGCCGCCACCGGCGCGGTGCGCGCCATGGCCGGGGGTAAGGATTACCGCAATAGCCCCTTCAACCGCGCGACCCAGGCGCGGCGGCAGCCCGGCAGTGCCTTCAAGCCCTTCATCTTTCTCTCTGCCCTGCAAGCGGGGCTTGGGCCGCAGGATATGGTGGCCGATACGGCACTCAATTTGGGCGGCTGGTCCCCCGGCAATGGCCCTTGGCGCCCGCGCGGGGAAATCACGATGGAAGAAGCCTTGGCGCATAGCGTGAATACCCCAGCGGTGCGGTTGATGCAGCGTGCGGGCGGGCACCGGAAAGTGGCCGATGTGGCGCGCCGCGCGGGGCTGGATGGCCCCTTCCCGCGTGATGCGACGATTGCGCTTGGTACTGGGGAGGTAACGCTGCTTGATCTGGTCGCAGCCTATGCGCCCTTCGCCAATGGCGGCTTCCGCGTAGCGCCCTTTGGCGTGGCGGAAGTGAAGGCGGAAGGCCGCCCCTGGCCCCTGCCCCGCCCGGAAGCGGAACGTGTCTTCGCGCCAGAACATATGGAAGCCATGCGGGCGATGATGGCGGCAGTGGTGGCGCGCGGCACGGGCCGGGCCGCTGCAACACCGGGACGGCTGGTCATCGGCAAAACTGGCACCACGCAGGAATATCGCGATGCCTGGTTTATCGGCATCACCGGGGGCCTGGTGATGGGTGTGTGGCTTGGCAATGATGATGGCGTGCCAATGGATAACGTTGCAGGCGGCGGGCTGCCTGCGCGGCTATTCCGTGAAATCCTGGAAAGCGCCGCCGCGGCCAGCCCGCGCGGTTAGCCGCGCTTTTTTGGGCTGAAGCGCCCTTCAACACCGCCAAACGCCACGCTATGGGCAAAAGCGCCAAAAGCTTTTAATTAACAAAATTCACCGAATTATTTTGGCAGCGGCAAGATCGTGAAAACAGCGCGACATGCATGAACAGCAGCAAAATCCAACCGCTGAAAAACCGGCTGGCCAAAGGCATCAGGTATCTGCGCTATTGAGGCTTTGGGCCGGCTTTCAATCTGCGCTTTTCGCTGTGGTGCCGGCGGTGATCCTGCTGCTGCTGATGGCCCTGGTCGTTCGGGAAATCCATCAGGATACGATTGAGGTCGCCCCCATTCAGGTTCCCGCGCGCCTTGCCGAAACCGGCCTGACGGCGGAAGTCGTGGCGCTCCGCCTACTGGATCAAATTGCGGCAGCGGAACGGGTTGTGACCTCTGAAAGAGTGGTGCGCCCAAATGTGGAACTTGTTGGCCAAAAACCCGATTTCAATGTGCCCATTGCCGGTATTTCGCTGCGCGCCCTGGCCGATATTGCGCGCAACCTTCTAGGCATCGCGCCGCGCCGGGTTTCCGGAGAAATCATTCTTGATGAAGATAAGCTCAAGCTCCGCCTACGCCTGGCCGGGCATGGGCAAATTGCCGATATCGGTGGCTTTGCGCTGAATGATGTGGATGCCCTGCTGGCCGCCGGCGCGCCAGAGGTTTGGCGCTTTGTCTTTCCCAAGCTTTACGCTTGGCACTTGGCGCAAACCCTTGGCGTCGAAACCCAGGTGCGCGAAAGGCTCACGCGCATGCTGCTGCTGGACGGCCTGGACCAGGATGCGGAACGCACCGTGCGGGCGTTGATTGGCCGCTCCTTCCTACGTTCGGGCCATGGTGATGCTGCCTATCGGATCTTCGCAACCCTGGCCGCGAGTAATCCTCAAGATGGTGGCTTTATCTATGGCCGTGGTCGCGCCCAATTCCTGCAGGGAAGGCTGGACGAAGCCATGCAGGATTACATGCGGGCCAGACAATTGGATCCCGCCGCCTTTTGGATTCATACCGGCATCGCGCAGGTTATTCGCGAAAGGGGCGATTACGCCAAAGCGCTGGAAGAAATTGAAAAGGGCTTGAGTTCACGGGCCGACGACCCGACGGCCATGACTGAAAAAGCCGAAATCCTTCTGCGCCTTGGCCGCAGCGGGGAAGCCTTGAAGCTTGTGCAGGATGCGCTGGTATACGACCCTTTCAGCCCAGCCGCCCATCTTCTGCTGGGTAAGCTGCACTTGGCCCAATATGAGACCCAGGCCGCGCTGGCTTCCATGACCGAAGCGACGCGCCGCGCCCCATCATCCATGGATGCCCATATGGGCCGCGCGGAGGCTTTTCTTTTTATCGGCCGAACAACTGAGGCGGAAGCAAGCCTGAACCAAGCTTTGAGTATTGGGCTGGTACCCCCACGCTTGGAAGGTCAAGTCGCACGCCTCAGGCGCGCTGTGGGGGAAATTCACTCTACGGTTAACTAAAACCAAGGCTTTGGATGACCCTGCCTTGGCAGGATCAGGCTTGGGTGCATCGGCGCCGGCCAGGCTTTCCGGCGCCGATCAACACCTTAGCGCAGGATGATTTCCACGCGCCGGTTTTGCGGTTCACGCACGCCATCAGCGGTGGGCACCAAGGGATTGGCCTCACCAAAGCCACGCGTGACGATTTCATTGCGCTGGACACCCCGGCGCAGCAATTCTGCCGCCACCGCATTGGCGCGGCGAAGCGACAGCGCCTCATTATACTGTGGCGCGCCGGAACGGTCCGTATAGCCATTCACCTCAATCCGGGTGACCTGCTGGCCGGTGCGGGCCTGGGCAGCTTCGCCGATGATCTGCCGGGCGCGGTCGGTCAGGTCAGCCTTGTTCCAATCAAAAAAGACCAGATAGCTGCGCGTGGCGGCAGGTGCCGGCGCCACCGCCGCAACCGGCGCGGGCGCTGCGTTGAAGGCGTAGCGCAGGCCGATCAGCAGCGAATGGTTGAAATTATCCACATCGAATTTGAGATTACCCGCATCCGCCACCCCGGCCACGGAGGAGCGCCCCGTCCCGCTCATGGATTGGCTGACAGTCCCGAGGAAGCGGTATTCTGCGGTAATGGCCAGCCCCGGTACTTGGTCTATCGGGTAGGCGGCACCCACAATGGCCTGATAGGCAAAGGCCCCGCCATCCCCGTTGAAATCCAGGGTGTTATCCCCAATCCGGATACCAACCTTGTCGTATTCTTGCCAGACATAGCCCAGACCGCCGCCAATATAGGGGGTTACCCCGCCCAAGCTGCTGCCCAGATTGAAATCATAAAGCACATTGGCCATGGCGCCCCAGCTTTTGGCATTGCCCTTTTCCGTCAGGCCCGGAATGCCGGCAAAGCTGATATCGCTCACCTCATTCTGCCGGTAACTGCCCTCGATCTCGGCGCGGAGACCATTACCAAAGCCCCAGCCGAGGCTGAGCACACCCGCCCAGCCCCAGTGGAAATCGACAGAACTATTGGTGCCGCCGAAATCGGAGCCGGCGATATCGGTGCCTTGCAGGTAATTGCCGCCAATCCCGCCCCCGATATAGAGGCCTTGAATAGGTTGAGCCTGGGCAGCCAGCGGAAGGCCAAGCGCCAGGGTCAGTAAGGATTTTCGGAAAGTCATTGATCTACCTCGCTTCAGGACGGGTGTTCTGGAATGGAAGGCCATACGCCTTGTCCCCGATAGCAGCCTGACACCCGGCCGGGGCCTGACATGGCCGTGAGGTATGGGGGGAGCGCCCGGTTCTCTCGGCATCGTGATGGATGGGGTGGTGGGGGCTACTGTCGCTGTGCCGGCCCAAGGGGCTGTTGCGAAAACATCACAGGGAGTGGCCGCCAAACAATGAGGGCGCCAATACTGCGATTTAATAGTCCAAATAATTCTAAATAATGATAGCTACATTTCAGTACCAACTCACGAAATGTGAATTATAGATTCCGCATTTTCTCAGTGAAACCAGGAAAAGCAATGAACTTCAAAAATACATTTCTTGCCGCAGCACTTTTGGCTGCCCCGGCAATCGCCCAAGCGCAGCCGGTGAACGGGCTTTATGTTGGCGCGGGCGTCGGCGCGAACTTTCTGGATAAGACAAATTTTTCCGGCACCTGGGATAGCCCTGCCATACGCCTCGAGGGGGAAGGTGCGGAGTTTAGTTGGGGTTATGTGGGCGTGTTGAGCCTTGGCTGGGGCTTTGGGAACGGCCTGCGCGCGGAAATCGAAGGTAGCTACCGGCAGAACGCCACTTCTTCGTCAAAGGCAAGCAATCAGACATATTCCAGTGGTGCCAACGGTAATGCTTCTAGTTACGGTGCCATGGTTAATATTCTTTACGATATTGACCTGGGCAATATGTTGGGCGGGATCACTCCGTATGTCGGCGCTGGTGTCGGCTACATCTGGCACCATTACAGTGATGTCGGAAATCGGACCAGCGATACCGATAATAATTTCTTTAATGGCACGTCCGGCGCCTTTGGTGCGCAGGCCATTGCAGGGCTTTCACTTCCCATCTCTGCGGTGCCGGGCTTGGCCATGACAGCTGAATATCGCTTCATGATGACGGCCGGGCACACAATGGACAGCAACACCTATCAAGGGACCAAATATCCGGCTAACGCTGACGTGGACAACGCGAATCACTCCATTCTTCTCGGCCTGCGCTACGCCTTTAACGCCGCGCCCACGCGGGTTGCCGCTGCCGCACCGGTGGTTGCCGCGCGCACCTATCTGGTGTTCTTTGATTGGAACAAGTCTGACCTGACTGATCGCGCCAAGCAGATAATAGGTGAAGTCGCTTCCGCGCGCGGCACCGGCGTGACCCGCATTGAAGTGAATGGCTATACGGACCGTTCCGGTGCTGACCAGTATAACCAGGGCCTTTCTGTGCGTCGCGCCAATGCGGTCGCGGCTGAGTTGCTGCGCCGTGGTGTGCCGCGCAATGAAATCGTGACGCGCGGCTTTGGTGAGGCCAATCCGCTGGTGCCAACCGCCGATGATGTCCGTGAACCGCAGAACCGCCGCGTGGAAATCATCCTAAAGTAATTCAGAAAATATTTCTTATAAAAAATGAGGGCACCTTATGGTGCCCTTTTTATTATTGCCACGTTCAACATTTCATATAATATTTTGTTGGTTTATATTATGTCTTCTAAGTTAGTAACAAGATGTGTCCGTGAAGGGTGAAAATGCGCATTAAAATGACCCTACTGGCCCCTGCCGCCGCAATGGCGCTGCCGTTGTTTGCCCAGGCGCAACCGATAAACGGGCTTTACATAGGCGCCGGAGTTGGCGGGAATTTTCTGAATGGCACCAATATATCGATAGATGGGGTTGGCGATTATATTTCCCCAGATTTTTCGTGGGGCTATGCAGGCCTGCTCAGTATCGGCTGGGGTTTCGGCAATGGCTTCCGTGTTGAGATTGAAGGCAGTTACCGCCGCAACGACACCCAAGGCGTTGTGGCAAGCGGAGAAGCCATGCCTGGCGCAAGGGGCACAGCCTCCAGCTACGGCGGCATGGTCAATATTCTTCATGATATCGACATCAGTGGTGCGTTGGGCGGCTTGACCCCTTATTTGGGCGCCGGCATCGGCTACATCTGGCATGACTATGATAAGGTCGGTTGGGGGATTGGTGTCGCCAGCGAAACTTTTAGTGGCAATGCGGGCGCCCTTGCCGGGCAGGCGATTGCGGGTTTGAGTTTACCGATTTCGGCCGTGCCTGGCCTTTCGCTGACCGCTGAGTATCGCTTCATGGCGACCAAAGGTCACGACATGAGCGGAACCTTCAATGCAAGCGCTGGCGCCGGCATCATGTCCTCAAAAATGCCGTTTGATGTTGATAATTCCAACCACTCGATCCTCTTTGGACTTCGTTACGCCTTCAACGCCGCCCCCGTCGTGGCCACTGCGGCGTCGCCAACCACGGCACAAACCTATCTGGTATTCTTTGATTGGGATAAGGCTGAACTGACTGATCGCGCGCGCCGGATCATCGGTGAGGCAGTTTCCGCCCGCGGTAACGAAGTGATCCGCATTGAAGTGAATGGCCATACGGACCGTTCCGGTTCTGATCAGTACAATCAGGGTCTTTCTGTGCGCCGCGCTAACGCGGTCGCGGCTGAATTGTTGCGCCGTGGCGTTCCACGCAATGAAATTGTGACGCGCGGCTTCGGCGAATCTAATCCACTTTTGCCAACAGCCGATGGCGTACGCGAACGGCAGAACCGCCGCGTGGAAATCATTCTGAAGTAATCGGGAAGATCCCATTCGGGAAGAATTGAAGGGGCGCTGCAAGGCGCCCCTTTTATTTTGGCATCTACCAAAGCGCTGTACCGCTTTGCCCTTAGATCCTCGTTGCTGGCCTGAGTTCTAACGATGGCAGGGGGCCTTACTGAACGCGTAAGGGCCGACATTGCCGCGCTAGGCGCATTGGATAGTCTTAAAAAACGTCACTTTCACCGTGCTCTGGCCAGGACCTTCAATAGGAACAAGGCGTCATGGCTGGCTGCGTCCCTGCGCGAAGCCCCCATCATAAGGCATTCCTCAGCCGGCACGCCCGCTGTTAAGGCGAGGATCAGCGAAAAGTGCTTCGCCCGATCGAACCCTCAAAACCCAGCTAGAACGCCATACGCCCCAGATACTGATCCGCCTTTGATAGGGCATGCGCAGCAGGATGTTAGGGGGACGTTGGGGCTTTGAAAGCA
>CAIMVB010000429.1 GCA_903844785.1 uncultured Rhodospirillales bacterium
CGCCAAGATACTGCCCGATGTGCCGACGGTGCGCGAACAGGGCTTTGCTTCTTTGGAATTGGAAGGCTGGAACGGGTTTTTCGCGCCCGCGCGCACGCCAGCGCCCATCATGGCGCGTCTGCAACGCGAAATCGCCGCCGCGGCGGCGCAGCCCGATTTCATCAAGCGCTGCGATGAAGTGGGGGCGGAAGCCGTGGGGTCTGATTCGGAAAGCTTCGGCGCCATGGTCCGCGCCCAGACCGCCAAAATCCGCGATTTGGTGGCGAGTGTGCAGTTGAAGCCGGAATGACAATCGACACTAAGCAGAGAGAATGACCATGTCCGAAGCAACCGAAGCCAGCCTGATTGCTGCACGTGAAGGCGCAGCCGGCACGATCTTAATGAACCGGCCCAAGGCGCTGAATGCGCTCAATCAGGACATGATCAGGGGCTTCGCTGCCGCCATCCGCAATTGGCGTGATGATGCTGCGGTGAAGCTCGTGCTGCTGGAAGGCGCGGGCGGGCGGGCCTTTTGCGCCGGTGGCGATGTACGCGCCGTGCGCGCTTCCGCCGTTGCAGGTGATCGCGCGGCGGTGGAGGCGTTTTTCTCGGAGGAATACGCCGTGAATGCCGGCATTGCCGCTTTCGGCAAGCCCTGGGTCAGCCTGATTGATGGCGTTTGCATGGGGGGCGGCATTGGCGTTTCGGTGCATGGGTCGCATCGCATCGTCACCAATCATGCCATGTTTGCGATGCCTGAGACCGCGATTGCGCTGTTTCCGGATGTCGGAACTTCCTTCGCGCTGCCGCGCCTGCCTGGTGCGCTTGGCATGTGGCTGGCACTCACTGGCGCGCGGTTGAATGGTGCGGATGCGGTGCATGCGGGGTTGGCGACGCATTACACTTCGCGCGAAGCCCTACCGGCGCTGCGGGCAGCGCTGATCGCGGGCGATATCGGCGCCGTGGCGCGCTTTTGTGAGGCCGCGCCCGCGCCAAGCTTCGCGCCCTATCGCGCAGCGATTGATCGCTGTTTTGGCGCGGGCTCCATCCCCGCCATCCTGGCTGCGCTGGAAGCGGAGGGTACGGATTGGGCGCGTGAACAGCTTGGGGTGTTGCGCCATGCCTCGCCAACTTCGCTTTTTGTGACGCATGAATTGCTGACCCGTGGGGCCAAGCGCGATTTGGCCGGATGCCTCGCCATGGAATTGGCGCTGACGCGCGTTGTGGTGAATGACCATCCGGATTTCCGCGAAGGCGTGCGCGCCGTGCTGGTGGATAAGGACCATAAACCGCAATGGCAGCCAGCATCCATTGAAGCGGTAGATGCGGCTGCGATTGAGCGCATGTTCGGCGGGTAATTACCGCCCAAGCAGCACCAGCACCACGCCCGCCACCACCACAAGCGCGCCGATCACATCGGTGCGCTTCATTTTTTCCTTTAGGAAAAACCGGCTGAACAGCAGCGTGAACAGGATTTCCACCTGACCCACCGCGCGCACCAAAGCGACAGGGGCAAGCGCAAAACCAGTGAACCAGCAGGCGGAACCGCAAGCCGAAAGCGCGCCCACCTGCGCGGAAGATCGCCAGGTGCTGAAAACGGCGCGAACACTCGCGGGTTCTTTCCAGATCAGCCAGGCGCCCTGCATGATGGTTTGCATGATGTTCATGACCACCAGGCTTTCCAAAGCGCGCAGCAGCACATCCGGCCCATCCAATTCATGCACGGCGGCGCGAATGGCCAGGGCGCACAGCGCAAAGGCAAAACCCGCGCCAAGGCCGCAAAGGGCAGCCGGCTGCGCCGTTGCGCGCAGCATTTCGCCAAGCGAACCAACGCGCCCGGCAAGCGAAAGATAAAGCGTACCGCCCACGGATACGGCGATTCCCGCCCAGGCGAGGGGCGAAAAATTCTCACCAAGCAGGATCAGCGCCAGGAAAGCGGCTTGCACAGCCTCGGTCTTCGCATAAGCGGTGCCAACGGCGAAACCCCGCGGCCCGAAGGACATGATCAGCAGATTGGTGCCGATGATCTGCCCAAGCCCACCCAGCGCGATAAACAGCAGGAACATTGGTGTGAGTGTGGAGAGCGTGCCACCAAAAATCAGCCAATAAATCCCAATCAACAACAGCCCAACTGGCACACCGTAAAGGTAACGCACCACGGCAGCCGCATTGACGGAAAGCTGCCCGCGCAGCTTTTGCTGCATGGCGGTGCGCCAGGTTTGAAACAGCGCGGCCAGAACCGTCGCGGCAACCCAAAGCGGCATCAGCCGAGCCTCGGGTCTAGCCAGGGCTGCGCCATGGGCTGCCAGGGTGAAAGCCGAGCGCCCGCTTCATCCAAAGCAACGCCAAGCCCCGGCGCTTGCGGCAAGCAGGCGCTGCCCTGTTGAAAGCGCAGATCATGGCCATGGATCATGGTGAAGAAACGCTCCGTTTCGCCGAATTGCACTTCAAGCGGCAGCAGATTGGGCAGGGTCGCGCAAAGATGCACGGAATGGGCGTGGCAGATGGGGCCGGTTGGATTATGCGGCGCGATCTCAATGCCCGCAGTTTGGGCCAAAGCAGCGATGCGCCGAATTTCCTCATGCCCGCCGGCATATTTGATGTCTGGCATCAGCACATCATAACAGCCCGCTTCGATGATGCGGCGATAAGCGCCAAGGCCCGAGAGGGTTTCGGCCCCCGCAAGGCGCATACCGCGATCATTCGCCATGCCGCGTAGCCGTGTGATGGCCGCGTGATTTGCCTCTGCCACTGGGCATTCCAGCCAGAACAGGTTGAAGGGCGCGACATCGCGGATCAACGCCGCTGCGCCGCCAGGTGAAAAGCGCCAATGCGCATCCACCTTGACATCAATCGCGCTGCCCACCGCATCCCGCACCGCGGCAATACGCGCCAGGCCTTCCGCATAGGCGGCGCGCTGTGCCGGGTTTGCTGCGTCTTCCCAGACCATGGGTTCAAAGGGTGCCAGTTTTACCGCGCGAAATCCGGCAGCAACCGCGCGCTTTGCGGCTTCGGCGAAACCAACCGGCGTGCGCGGTGCCGCACCGCGATTGATATTGGCATAAAGCGGCACGCTATCGCGCAAGGCGCCGCCCAACATGGCGTGAATGGGCCGCCCCGCTTCCTGCCCCGCCACATCCCAAAGCGCCTGTTCCAGCCCGGAAATCACCGCATGCGCGACAAGCCCAGCCGGCGCATGAGGCAGCAAGCGCGCCAACCGATTGCGCGCGCTGGCATCCAGGCCCTTCAGCTCTGCCGACAGCCGCGCGACTTCCACTGCCAATAGCGCTTCATGATCAGCCAGGGTGACTTCACCAATCCCGGTTCTGCCATCTTCCAAGCGCAGCAATACGAAACACCAATTGGTCTTGGGCGTGACATTCACGCCCAGGAAATCAAGCGCCGCAATACGCATCACTCGCGCGCCTTGCGGAGCGCAATCGCAAGCGGAGGATCATCTGTCGCGAAGGCATCCATGCCAAG
>CAIMVB010000430.1 GCA_903844785.1 uncultured Rhodospirillales bacterium
CCCGGCAACACCGCGCCCAAGCCAATCCCCACCACAATGCATAGCGCCACCCAAAGGCTCAGATAGCGTTCAAAGAAGCCAAGCCCCGCTTTTGCCTTATCCATCGCGACTAAACCTAACCGGCGCTCTTCACGGTATTGGGTGATTGCATGGAAACGCCGGCCCATTCCTCATAGAGTTGCGCGACAGAGGTCATATCCGCCTCCGGGCCGAAGCGGTTCTTCGCAATGTTCAACATCTCTCGCGCCAAAGCCGCCATGGGCGCGGAAAGCCCAAAGGCCGCAAATTCCGCCACCGCCAGCGACAAATCCTTGGAAACGATGGCATTGCTCGCGCCCCCCGAAAACCGCCCATTCAACACCGCGCGCGGAAACTTCGTGACGGTGGAGCTATTCCGCCCCGTGCTGGCATTGATCACATCGCACATCAGCGCGGTATCAATGCCGGCTTTGGCGCCAAGCGCGAAAGCCTCCGCGGTCAGCACCATGCCCGCCAGAGACAAAAGATTATTCGCCAGCTTCATGGTCTGGCTGAGGCCCGGCGTATCACCAATGGTGAAGACATGCTTGCCCACCACCTGCAGCAGCGGCATCACTTCCTGCAAGGCTTCGGGCGCGCCGGACGCCATGACAGAAAGCGCACCGGACTCCGCCCCCGGCACGCCGCCGCTGATCGGCGCGTCAATCAGTGCAATGCCCTTTTCCGCCAGACCTTCGGCAATGCGCTGCATCGCAGCACTGCCAATGGTGGACATTTCGATATAGGTCCGCACACCACGCACGGCGCCGATGCCATCACTACCCAGCGCGACGTTTTCGGAAATCGTTGCACTTGGCAGGCAGGCCAGCACCACTGGGCATTGCGCCGCGATTTCAGCCACGGATGCGGCAGGCTGCGCGCCTGCTTCCGCCACTTGGCGCATAGCTTCAGGGCGTGGATCATAGACCAGAATTTGCTTGCCCGGATGGCGCTGCGCCCAATCGGCCATGCGCTTCGCAATCGGGCCACCCATGGCGCCCAATCCCAGAAAGCCGATCATCCCATCCTTCATTGGCCGTTCCTCAAGCTAGTTCAGGGAAGCTAGTCTTCACCCAAATCGGTTGCCTGAATAGGGAAGGCGTGGCTAGCTTCCTAGAAATCCGTCACCTTTCACGTCAAGGCGGCGATAAAATGAGGAAGCGCAGCATGGTCCAGACCTTCGCCCTTGGCGCAATCGGCACAATCCGGCGCGCGGCTTGCCTGCTGCTTGGCTTGATATGCCTTGCACCCATCGCATCGGCGCAAAGCCCAACAAGCGGTGCCTATCCCACGCGCCCTGTGCGCTTATTGCTGGGCTTCGCGCCCGGCGGCGCCACGGATGTGGTTGCGCGCATTTTGCAGCAAAGCATTTCGGAACATCTTGGCCAGCAATTGGTGATCGAAAACCGCCCAGGCGCCAGCGGCATGATCGCCACACAGGAATTGGTGCGCAGCGCGCCCGATGGTTACACGCTTGCCATCATCGTCAGCGCCCATGCCGGCATGGCGGCGCTGCAACGCAACCTGCCCTTTGATCCCATTCGCGATATCGCGCCGGTCACGCTTGTGATTCACATGCCAGCGCTGGTGGCGGTGCCGGCCAAATCACCCGTGCAAAACCTGCAGGATCTGGTGGCGCTGGCCCGCGCCACGCCGGCGGGCCTTACCTATTCCACCTCTGGCCCCGGCGGCTGGCAGGAATTTGGCGTGACGGATTTTGGCCAAAGGCTTGGCGTGAATTTTGTCCATGTGCCCTATCGCGGCGGCGGCCCCGCCAGCCAGGCGCTCGCCACCGGGGATGTCGCTTTCAGCTTCGCCACCTTCGCTTCCGTCATGCCCATGGTGCAGGCCGGCACAGTGCGCGGCCTTGCGGTGAGCGGCGCGGCGCGATCAGCCGAATTTCCCAATTTGCCGACCGTTGCCGAAGCGCTTTCCATGCCCGGGTATCGCACCTTGGATTGGCACGCGCTGGCCGGCCCGGCCGGGCTGCCCGCTGATCGGCGCGCGCGCATCGCCGCTGCCTTCCATCACGCCTTGGCAAAGCCGGAACTCCAGCAACGGCTGCAAGCCGCCGGCGCCACACCGGCACCTTCAACGCCGGATGAAATGGAAGCCTTCATCCGCGCTGAGATTGAACATTACACCACACTGGCGCGCACCACCGGCATCAAGGGCGAATAGCCTTCCTGCCGCTTGCCAAACGCGCAACCGCCACAAAGGAACGCGGCCCATCTGCGCCGCCGGCCAAATAGGCACGGCGCACAACCTCCTTGATCGGTGGAACGCGTTCCGGCGGTAACGCCGCAATGAAGGCGCCGGCAATGCCCTGACCGCCCGCCGCCCAGGGGTCCCACCAATCCTCAAAATCGGCGAAATCCTGGCGGATGGCGATATCGCATTCCGTCACCTGCTCAATACCCGCAACCTCAAACAATGCCGCCATGCGCCCCGGCGCGCCGACCGGGTCCGCCCAATAGCGGGCGCGAAAGGCCTCGCCTTCCGGTTCCGTGATGGCGACGCTATCGGCAAAGGCTCGCAGGAAGGAAAAGCCGCCGGTGAAATCCCACATCGCCGCCGCCACCAGCCCGCCTGGCTTGGTCACGCGCGCCATTTCGGCCACCGCCTTGGCGCGATCCGGCACGAATTGCAGCACCAGCAAGGATAGCGCGGCATCGAAAGCCGCATCCGGCAGATCAAGCGCGGTCAAATCCCCCTGACGGAAATCACCAGCAGGCACGCGGGCGCGCGCCGCTGCCAAAAAAGCTGTGCTGATATCAATGCCGGTGATGCGTGCCGCAGCGTCTCGTGTAGCCAGCGCATCGGAAAGCGCGCCTGTGCCACAGCCCGCATCCAGCACAGCCACGCCAGGCGGCAGGGCCAGCGCATCCAGCATGGCATCCGCCAGCTTACGGGACCACCTGCCCATGCTGCGTTCATAAGCCGCGCCATTCGTCGCGGCATAGCCAGACACTGCGCCTAATCCTCGTATTTGTAGCGGAAGTTGCAATGGCTCGCCCCGCCCATGATGGTTTGCGTGCGTTCCAATTTCAGCTTCGGGTCATAGCCCTCGCAAAAGGCACCATCACGATTGCAGGACAGAATCCCGCCAAGCTCCGCGAGCCCCATGGCGCGATACATCTCCGCGTAACGGCAGCGCGTCACGTTGAAATCATAATGCTTGGCGTCCTTGCGGATCGTCTCAATTTGCAGCGCATCTCCCTTGGTCCATAGCGGCTGGAGAGAGATGAAATGCTCGAGAGATGGCTTCCCCTCCGGCCCTTGCTTCGCCATCTCAGCCGCCGTTTCCTTGGCCAGCTTGATGATGGCGGATGAAAGAATGGCTTTCGCCTTCTCCTCCCCGATCTGGACCTTCATTTCCTCATAAATGCCCTTGGCAAAGGCGGCTTCGATCCGCCGTTGTTCAAGAATGCCTAAGCTTTCTGTGGTCATAAGCGCCTCCTTCGGGGTTCACCCGGCAAGCTTAGCGCGGCGCGGGATTGGGAATAGTCCAGAAAAAGACATAAAGGTATCTTTATATTCTTCTTTCCCTCTAGCCCCACACCGCGCCCCGTGTTACCCGCCGCGCGATATTCAGGAGATTTCGTCATGGCCGCCCAAGACTACGTGATCAAAGACCTTTCCCTCGCCGCCTGGGGGCGGAAGGAAATTTCCATGGCCGAGGATGAAATGCCCGGCCTTATGGCGGTGCGCGCCGAATATGGCGCGGCCCAGCCGCTCAAGGGTGCCCGCATCGCGGGCTGCCTGCACATGACCATCCAGACCGCGGTCCTGATTGAAACCCTGAAGCACCTTGGCGCCGATGTGCGCTGGTCTTCCTGCAATATCTTCTCCACGCAGGACCACGCGGCGGCGGCGATTGCCGCGACCGGCACGCCGGTTTTCGCCGTGAAGGGCGAAACTCTTCCCGAATACTGGGAATACGTGCAGCGCACGCTGGAATGGGCCGATGGCGGCGAACCCAATGTGCTGCTCGATGATGGCGGCGACATGACGCTGCTGGTCCATTACGGGCTGCGCGCCGAACAGGGCGATACCGCGTTTTTGGACAAGGCGACGAATGAAGAAGAAGAAGTCTTCTTCGCGCTGATCAAGAATTGCCTGAAGACCAAGCCCGGCTGGTTCGCGAAGCTTGCTGCTGCCATCAAGGGCGTTTCGGAAGAAACCACCACGGGCGTGCATCGGCTTTACGTGATGGCCAAGGAAGGGCGCCTGCTTTTCCCGGCGATCAATGTGAATGACAGCGTGACGAAGTCGAAATTCGAC
>CAIMVB010000431.1 GCA_903844785.1 uncultured Rhodospirillales bacterium
AGCGGCGCGCTGCCGGCGGAATTGGCATGGCGCAGCACATCGCCCGAGCGATCAACGCCGGGCCCCTTGCCGTACCAAATGCCGAAAACACCATCCAAACGCGCGCCTGGCGTCAGATGCACTTGCTGCGAACCCCAAATGGCGGTCGCGGCCAAATCCTCATTCAGCCCAGGCTGAAACACCACATCATGTGCGCGGAGCCGTTCCGCCTGCCGCGCCAATTCACGGTCAAAAGCGCCAAGCGGGGAACCGCGATAGCCGGAAATGAAACCGCCGGTGCGGAAACCCTCTGCCGCATCCATTTCCTGCCGCAGCATCGGCAGGCGCACCAGCGCGTGCGTCCCCGTCAGCAAGACAGGCCCTGTGCGGGCTTCCCAACGTTCTTCTAGCGTGGCCTCTGGCCGGATGATGCTTCCCATACCCCCATTGTGGCGATTGGCGGGGCGAATGCCAACCGCCTTCTAGTGGGGATTAATGGCCCCCGGCCTGGTCAAAATGCGTCCGGATCGTGTTGAAGACGCAAAGCAGCCCAAAGGCGATCAGCCCGAAGCCAAAAATGCTGATGCCGAGATCCTGCGCCTTGGCGGCGGTGAAAAGCCCGAGCAAGGCGAGCAGGCCATAAAGGGCCAGGAAGAACATGCGCGTGCCGGTCATGGCGTGGGGTCCTTTCTTTTTTGATCATCGAACAGGATCCGGGCGGCGGCGCCTTCCAGATCATCATATTGGCGCGAACGCAGCGCCCAAAGGAAGCCAAGCAGGCCAAGCCCACCCAGCAAAAGCGAAACCGGCACCAGCAGGATCAGCGCTTCCATGGCCTATCCCCTTCCCGCGCGGAGCGCATTGCCAATGACAATGAGGGATGATGAAGCCATCACCAGCGCTGCGACCAGCGGATTGACCAGCCCGGCAATGGCCGCGGGCACGGCAACGGCGTTATAGGCGAGCGAAAAGCCGATATTCTGCCGCGCCAGGATTTGCGCGCGGCGCGCAATGCGAATGGCGTCAGGCAGTACAGCCAAGCCTTCGCGTTGCAGCACGATATCGGCGGTGGTTTGCGCCAGGTCCGTCGCCCCCGCCGGGCTGGCCGAGACATGCGCGGCAGCCAGCGCGGCGGCATCATTGATGCCATCACCCACCATCAGCGGATGGCGGCCCTGCGCCTTCAGGGCTTCGATATGCGCGGCCTTGGCGCGCGGGTCAGCCTCCGCCCGCCAATCCGCAATGCCAGCAGCAATCGCCGCCGAGGCCACCGCGCCCGCACCATCGCCGGAGAGCAATTCAACCGAAAGGCCAAGGCGCTTCAGCGCCGCCACGGCTTCCGGCGCATCTTCCCGCAGCCGATCGGCGAAGCGGAAGATCACCGGCGCGCCATCGGTAGCGCGATAGACCAGCACCATGCCATCCGAGATGCCCGCCATACCGCAAAAGGATGGCGAGCCGAGCCGCGCAAAGCCCGATTGCAAACCCTGCCCGGCGATTTCCACCGTATCGGGCGCAAGCGGCGCATCTGGGCAGGCACGCAGCAGCGCCTTGGCCAAGGGGTGGCGCGATGCGCGCGCCATGCTGGCGGCGGCGCGCAGCACTTCCGGCGCCTGGCCTTCGGGTATCAGCACTGGGCGGCCTTCCGTCAGCGTGCCGGTCTTGTCCAGCACGGCGCAATCCGCGCTGGCCAAACGTTCCAGCGCCGTTGCGGAGGCCACCAATACACCGCGACGAAACAGCGCTCCGCTGGCCACCACCTGCACTGCCGGCACAGCAATCGCCAGGCCGCAAGGGCAGGTAATCAGCAGCACGCAGACCGCATTCACCAGCGCTTCCTGCCACACCACGCCAAAGCCCAACCACCACAACAGGAAAGTGACCGCCGCAACGGCATGGGCGACGGGCACGTAAAACCGCGCGGCGCGATCCGCGATGGAAACAAAGTGCCCCTTGGCCTGTTCAGCGGATTCCAAAAGCCGCGCCATGGCGGCGAGTGATCCATCACGCGCGGGCGCGGTCACTTCCAGCGTGAAGGGCGCGCCCATATTCACCGCACCGGCAGGCAGCGGCGCAGCAGCGCCAAAACCACGCGGTAGGCTTTCGCCGGTGGTGGCCGCCGTATCCAACAAGGTTTCAACTGTAGCACGGCCATCCAGCCGCAGCGTCTCACCCATTGCGATCTGCAGACGCTGCCCGGCTTCCACCGCCGCCGACGGCACAAGGCGCGCAGTGCCATTGGGCGCCAGCAGCGTCACCATACCATCCTGCAGCGCCAGCAATTCCGCCACCGCCTGTCGCGCCTTGCGCCGCGCCGCACGATCCAGCACCCGGCCCGCGAGCAGCAGCGCCAGCAAGGCCGTTGCGCCATCAAACCAGGTATAGGGACCGTTGCGGAAGGTCTCGATCAGGCTCATGCCTGCGGTGGCCAGCACGCCGAGCGACACCGCCATATCCATATTCACGCGCCCGGCGCGGAGCGCATTGGCGGCGGAACGATAAAACGGCATGCCCGCGACAAGCACGGTTGGCAGGCCGATCAGCGCCGCCAGCCAATGCATCATTTCGCGCGTATGCGCGCCCATATCCTCGCCAACCCAGACGGCGATGGAAACCAGCATGACATTCATCGCACCAAAGGCGGCAATACCAAGCGCGCGGATCAGCGCGCGGCCTTCGGCGTCTTCATTGGCGCGCAGACATGCGGGGCTATAGGGCGCGGTACGAAAACCAAGCCGCGCCAGCAAGCCGAGCAATTCATTGCCGCGCGCCGCATCACCATGCCAGCGCAAATCCAGCCGACGCGCGGCGAAGGAAACCCGCGCCTTGGTCACATCGGGCTCAGCGGCCAAGGCCTGTTCCACCAGCCACACACAGGCACCACAGGTCAGGCCGGAAATCATCACCTCAAGCGATTTGAAACCTTCCGCTTCGTCGCGGATCAGCTGCAGCGCATCAAAGGCAAGGGTTGAGGCTTCCGGGCGCAGCGCGCCATCAGCGGTTTCGCGCCGGCGGTAAAACGCATCAAGCCCAAGGCCACGCACCAGGCCATAAGCGGCTTCGCAACCCGTGCAGCAAAAACGCCCCTGCCCAGGCGCCAGCGCCGCGCCGCAATGGTCGCAGGCGGCGGCGCTTTGCGGTGCCTCGGCAATCAAAGGGCGTTGCAGATTGGTCATGGCAGGATGAAGCGCTTGCGTAGATCGAAAGCCGTGCCGGCTTCATCGAAAAATGTGAGCCGCGCTTCCCATTGCCCGGCGCGCAAGGGCTCAAGCCGCGCGGCAAAGCGGCCATGCCCGGTAGCGGTGAAACCAAGCGGCACTTCCACCCCTTCCAACGGGCGCAGCAGCACGCCTTCCACATGGCCATGCAGAGGTTGCTGCGCGCCATCCTGCATCACCACGCGCAAGACCCCAGCTTCCAGAGAGATCTCTCCCCGCCAGCCTAGCGCATCCTGTCGCACGGCTTCAGCCAGCACCAGATCATAGCCGCGCCCGCGTTCATAAGCGCGCGATACGGTGACGCCGGTGAAGGTTGACAGCGAAAACCACACCAACAGCCCATTCACCGCCACCACCAGCGCCATGCCGCCCACGAATACCCAGGGAATCCAGCGCCCGCGCTTTGGGTCGTAATCACGTTGCATCGTCATGCTCATGGCTTCGGTCCCAGGAAAACACTGCTTTGGCTGGTGGCGGGCCGCCCCGCGCTATCTAGCAAGCGGAAGGTGACAGGCGTTGATTCGCCAAGCCGCGCGCCGGCGGGGGCGGTGATGAAAACGCGATATTGCGTAATGCCATCGCCGCGGCGTGACAGCGCGTAGCGCCCTTCGCCAATGGCCTCCACATCCTGCACCGTCAGGCGCAGCCCGGCAGGCGCTTCCAGCGTCAGTGTCAGCGGTGCTTCATCGCGCGTCTTATTCACGATCTTCACCGTATAGGCATTGCGAATGCCGCCATCCGAAAGCCGCACGAAAAGCGGTGCGCGATCACGCAACACGGTGACATCCAAAGTGGAGCGCATGAGGAACGCCCCCAGCATCACCAACGCCACCACGGCCAGGGCACTGGCATACATGATGGTGCGCGGGCGGATGAAGCGCGGCACACGGCGCGCGGCCATGCCTGCCTGCTGACGCTCAGGCCCCGGCGGTAGCGCAGCTGCGGCAGCGGCGCTGGCCGAGAGATTCTTCAAGGTTTCAAAGGCAACCAGCCCCTTGGGGCGCCCCAGCTTACCCATGACGGAATCGCAAGCATCAATGCAAAGCCCGCAGCCGATGCATTCAAGCTGCTGGCCATCACGAATATCAACGCCGGTCGGGCAGACATGCAGACAGGCCGCGCAATCCACGCAATCGCCAACCCCTTCCGCCTTGGCCTTGCCGCGTGGTTCGCCGCGCCAATCGTGATAGGTCACAACAAGGGAGTTTTCATCCAGCATCGCCGCCTGAAAGCGCGGCCAGGGGCACATATAGGTGCAGACCTGTTCGCGCGCCCAACCCGCCAGCAGATAGGTAAAGCCCGCAAAAAGCGCGAAGAAGAAATAGACCATGACACCGGCTTCGCCCGTGAAGAATTGCCGCGTGATGGTGGGCGCATCATTGAAATACATGATCCAGGCACCGCCCGTGGCGGCTGCAATCAACGCCCAGGCGCCGTGCTTCGCGATCTTGCGCGCCCAATAGATGCCATTGCGCGGCCCGGCATCCAGCTTCATGCGCGCATTGCGATCACCTTCGATCCAACGCTCCACGAACATGAAAAGATCGGTCCAGACTGTTTGCGGGCAGGTGAACCCGCACCAAAGCCGGCCAAACAGTGAGGAAACCGCAAACAAGGCAAAGGCACCCAGGATCAGCGCGCCGGTCAGGAAATAGATTTCCTGCGGCCAAATCTCGATCCAGAAGAAGAACAGCCGCGCATTGGTCATATCCACCAGCACAGCCTGATCGGGCATGCCCGGGCCACGATCCCAACGCAGCCAAGGCACCAGGTAGTAAAGCGCGAGACAAAGAATCAGCACCGCCCATTTCACGCTTCTGATCTTGCCGAAGACCGCTTTAGGATAAACACGCTGCCGATCCGCATAAAGCGACGGTATAGCGGCTTCAGCCACGCTTTCCGGCTTCAGCTTATCAGGGGTTTTGATCTCGCCCATGGGTTGGTGACCGCGCTTTTCCTATTCACCGCCACCCAAGCTATGCACATAGACCGTCAGCATATTGATGATGGCGGGATCAAGCCGCTTGCCCCAGCTTGGCATGACACCGGCGCGTGCCTTGGCGATGCTTTGCACAATGGCGGCTTTATCGCCGCCATAGAGCCAGACCTGATCGGAAAGCCTAGGCGCGCCAAGATCACGATTGCCCTCGCCCTTTTCACCATGGCAGGAAGCGCAATTATCCGCATAAAGTTCGGCACCGCGCCCGGCCGATGCTTGATCTGTCGCGCGATTGGTGAGTGACAGCACGTGCTCCGCCACATCATTTACTTGTGGGCGCGTCAGCACACCATCGGCCAGGAAGCGCGGCATCATGCTTTGGCGCTGATCATCGCTTTCATTGGCGCGCACCCCATGGGTGATGGTTTGATGGATGGCATCCAGGCTACCGCCCCAAATCCACTCATCATCCGCAAGGGATGGAAAACCGCCAAGCGCCCCCTGCCCGCCCGCGCCATGGCAGCCGGCGCAATTATTGGCAAAAGCGCCACGACCGCCGGCCATGGCAAAGGCACGCATTTCTGGATCGGCGGCGATTTGCGCCGGCGTTGCAGCACGCAGCCGGTTCATCATCGGCGCCATGCGCGCTTCGGCTTCCTGCACGTCACGCACCACGGCTTCACGCGCGATCCAGCCCGAAGTGCCTGTGGCACCAGGGATGGGCAGGGCCGGATAGATCACGACCCACACCAGGCTGAAGGCGATGCAGGCATAAAAGGTCCACAGCCACCATTTGGGCAAAGGCGTATTCAGTTCCTTCAGCCCATCCCATTCATGGCCGGTGGTATTCTGACCGCTCAGGCTATCTTTTTCGATTTTCGTTGGCATAGCCACCACTCCTCACGAACGGGGCCGCGCGCGATCATCGCGCAGCGGTATATCGGCAAGGGATTCGAAATGCTTGCGGCGCGATGGCCGCATCACGAACCAGACCATTCCCAGGAACAGGATAAAGAACCAAACCACCCAAAGGGCGCGCAGCGCGGGGTAAAGATCAACCAGTCTTTCCATGGCGATCCCCCTCCTTACTGCTGCCGCAGCTGCGCCGGCGTCACATCGCGGAAATCCACGAGTGTGCCGAGCATTTGCAGGTAAGCGACCAGCGCATCCATTTCCGTGATCCGCACCGGGTCACCATCAAAGGCGCCCTGGCGGGCACGGGCGTAGCGGGCGTTGAGGCCTGCCGCATCCGCATCAGGCCGCGCCTGGACTTCCAGATCGGCCTTGGCATTGGCGATCATTTCATCGCTATAGGGCACACCAACCGCGCGGAGTGCGCGCAGATGATCCGCCACGCGATCATAATCCAAGGGCCGATCAAGAAAGGAATAGGGCGGCATGATGGAAGCCGGCACCACGGCGCGCGGAGAACGCAAATGCGCCGCATGCCAATCATCCGAATAACGCCCACCAACGCGGGCTAAATCCGGGCCGCTGCGCTTTGATCCCCATTGGAAGGGGTGATCATACATGCTCTCCGCCGCCAGGCTGTAATGGCCATAGCGTTCCAATTCATCGCGGAAGGGGCGCACCATCTGGCTATGGCAGACATAGCAGCCTTCGCGCACATAGATATTGCGCCCCATTTGCTCAAGCGGCGTATAGGGCCGCATGCCCTGCACGCGTTCAATCGTGGTTTCCAAGGCAAATAGCGGCACAATCTGCACCAAGCCGCCGATGGAAACCGTCAGCAGCGTCAGCACACCCATCAGAATGACATTGCGTTCAATGACGCCATGATCACGAAGCCAGCGGAACATCTGCAAATCCTCCTGTTATTCCGCCGCAAGGGCATGGGCGGGGGCGAAGCGAGGCGCAGGTTCCGCGGCTTCCCCTTCCGTCACGGTTTTCCAGAGATTGAACGCCATGATCAGCGCACCGGTCAGGTAGAACACACCACCCAAGGCGCGGATCACGTAATAGGGGTGCATTGCTTCCACCGTTTCCACGAAGGAATATTGCAGGAAGCCAAGTTCGTCATAAGCGCGCCACATCAGGCCTTGCATGATGCCCGATACCCACATGGCAGTGATGTAGAAGACAATGCCCAGGGTCGCGACCCAGAAATGCCAGGAGATCAGGCGTTCGCTCCAGACCGCTTTCTTCTTCCAGAGCACGGGGAAAAGATAATAGAGCGCGCCGAAGGAAATGAAGCCAACCCAGCCCATGGCACCGGAATGCACATGGCCGATGGTCCAATCCGTATAATGCGAAAGCCCGTTCACGGCCTTGATGGACATGACCGGGCCTTCAAAGGTGGACATGCCATAAAAGCCCACTGCAGCAACAGAAAAGCGCAATGATGGATTGGTGCGAAGCTTATCCCATGCGCCGGAGAGCGTCATCAGGCCATTGATCATGCCCCCCCAGGACGGCATCCAAAGCATGACAGAAAACACCATGCCAAGCGTCTGCGCCCAATCTGGCAAAGCCGTGTAGTGCAGATGGTGTGGACCCGCCCAGATGTATAAAAAAATCAAGGTCCAGAAATGCACAATCGAAAGCCGATAGGAATAAACCGGCCGATCCGCCTGCTTCGGGATCAGATAATACATCATCCCCAGGAAGCCGGCGGTCAGGAAGAAGCCCACCGCATTATGGCCATACCACCATTGGATCATGGCCCCTTGAACGCCTGGTGTGGCGGAATAGGACATGGATGACCCAAGGCTCACGGGGATCGAGATATTATTCCCGATATGCAACACCGCGACGGTAATGATGAAGGCAAGGAAGAACCAATTCGCCACATAG
>CAIMVB010000432.1 GCA_903844785.1 uncultured Rhodospirillales bacterium
CAAGCACTCCGCGCAGAAGCCGCTGGCTGGCCCGGGCTGGAAGGCATGGATCTGGCGAAGGATGTGACCTGCCGGCAGAGCTATCGCTGGGATGAAACAGAGTGGGCCTGGCCCACCGGCTTTGGCCGTCAGACCGCGCCGAAATACCGCGTTGTCGCCATGGATTACGGCGCCAAGCGCAATATCCTGCGCTGCCTGGCTTCCGCCGGCTGCGATGTGGTGGTGCTGCCCGCTACCGCGTCAGCCGAGGATATCTTCGCGCAAAAGCCGGATGGTGTTTTCCTGTCCAATGGCCCTGGCGATCCGGCGGCGACAGGCACTTACGCACTGCCCGCCATTCGCGCCGTATTGGACAAGAAGCTGCCCATTTTTGGCATTTGTCTGGGGCATCAATTGCTGTCGCTGGCGCTTGGTGCGCGCACCTTCAAGCTGGCGCGCGGGCATCGCGGCGCCAATCAGCCGGTGAAGGACCTCACCACCGGCAAGGTTGAAATCACCAGCCAGAATCACGGTTTTGCGGTGGACCCGGAAAGCCTGCCGGCCAATGCGAAGGTCACGCATATCTCTCTGTTCGATGGCACCAATGAAGGTGTCGCGGCGACCGATCGCCCGGCCTTTTCCGTGCAATACCACCCGGAAGCGAGCCCCGGCCCTTCCGACAGCCATTATCTGTTCCATCGCTTCGTTGAAATGATCGAAAGGGCAAAGGCATGAACAAGATGTTTGATCTGACCGGCCGCGTTGCGCTGGTAACCGGCGGCAATGGCGGCATCGGCCTTGGCATGGCAACGGGCCTGGCCAAAGCTGGTGCGACGGTGATGATCGCCGGGCGCAATGGCGCGAAGAATGAAGCGGCGGTGGCGGGCTTGCGCGCGCTGGGCGCCAAGGCGGAAAGCATCGCGGTGGATGTGACCGACCCTGCATCCATTACTGCGATGGTGGAAGAAACCGCCAAGCGGTGCGGCCGTTTGGATATTCTGGTGAACAACGCCGGCACGAATATCCGCAACCGGCCAGAGACCTATAAGCTGGAAGACTGGCACACCATCATCAACACCAATTTGACCAGCGGCATGTTGGCATCCCAAGCGGCCTATCCGTATTTGAAGGCGCATGGCTGCGGGCGCGTGATCAATAACGGGTCCATGCTGTCCATCTTCGGCCTGCCTTTGCATGTCGCTTACGGCGCATCCAAGGGCGGCGTGGTGCAGATGACGAAATCCACCGCCGCCGCCTGGGCCGCGGATGGCATTACGGTGAATGTGATTCTGCCCGGCTGGATTGATACGGACCTGACGCGCAAGGCGCGGCAGGATATGGCCGGGCTGAATGATAATGTGCTGGCGCGCACGCCTTCCAAGCGCTGGGGCCTGCCGGCGGATTTTGAAGGTATCGCGGCCTTCCTTGCTTCCGATGCGGCGGCCTTCATCACCGGGGTCGCGATCCCGGTGGATGGTGGGTATTCGGTGCAGGGGTGAAATGCCCACCCTCGAAACCCTGCTGATTTTCGCTGCCCTTTCGCTCGGCCTGGCCGCCACGCCGGGGCCGAATATGCTTTATCTTGTCTCGCGTTCTCTGGCGCAGGGCGTTGGTGCGGGCATGATTTCGTTGATCGGCTGCCAATGCGGATCACTGCTGATCATGCTCTGCGCCGCGGCGGGCATTACGGCAGCGCTGTTTGCCATTCCCTATGCCTGGGATGTGTTGCGCATTGGTGGCGCGGCTTATCTTGCTTACCTTGCGTGGGAATGCCTCCGTCCCGGCGGGCAGCCGATTTTCGCTGCGCGGTCCATGCCACGCGAACCGGCTTCGCGGCTTTTGGGCGTTGGTTTCGCCACCGCTGCGCTCAATCCCAAAGTCGCGATTTTCTATGTGGCGGTGCTGCCGCCCTTCATTGACCCCGCGCGCGGTGATGTCTTTCTGCAAAGCATCACGCTTGGCGCGGTACAAATTGCCATCGCCATTATCTTCGATGGCTTGTTGATTTACGGCGCCGCCGGGGTTTCGCGCTTTCTCAGCGAAAACCCCACCTGGATGGCCGCACAGCGTTGGATTTTGGGCGGGGCTTTGGCGTTACTCGCGCTCAAGCTCGCCACCGAAAGCCGCGCATGAACCCCCCTCTCACCCCGATGCAAAACCTAAGGCCCTGAACCATGCCGAAGCGCACCGACATCAAATCCATCATGATCATCGGCGCCGGGCCGATTGTTATCGGCCAGGCCTGCGAATTTGACTATTCGGGCGCGCAAGCCTGCAAGGCGCTGCGCGCTGAGGGCTATCGCGTCATTCTGGTCAATTCCAACCCCGCCACGATCATGACCGATCCGGGGCTCGCGGATGCCACCTATATCGAACCGATCACGGTTGAGATTGTTGAGAAAATCATCGCCAAGGAACGCCCCGATGCTTTGCTGCCGACCATGGGCGGGCAAACCGCGCTCAATACCTCGCTTAAACTCGCGGAAGCGGGCGTTCTGGAAAAATACGGCTGCGAATTGATTGGTGCGAAGGCGGAAGTGATTGATAAAGCCGAAGACCGGCAGAAATTCCGCAATGCAATGACCAAAATCGGCATTGAAAGCCCGAAAAGCGAAATCGCCCACACCATGGCGGAAGCCTGGGATGCGCTGAAAATTGTGGGCCTGCCCTGCGTTATTCGGCCATCCTTCACGCTTGGCGGCACCGGCGGCGGCATTGCCTATAATCGGGAAGAATTCGAACAAATCGTCTCGGCGGGTCTCGCTGC
>CAIMVB010000433.1 GCA_903844785.1 uncultured Rhodospirillales bacterium
AAGGGTGGCTTCTGGTTTTCCGATCTGGGCAAGGTGCGCGCGCGGGATCGCGATCATGGCGGTGCTTATTGGGCATCGGAAGATGGATCGCGCGTGGTGGAAGCGGCCTTCCCCGTGTTCGGCGGCGCCAATGGCATTGGCGTGAGCCCTGATGGCAAGACGCTTTATGTGGCCGAGACCGAAACTGGGCGGCTTTGGGCCTGGGATATTGAAGCGCCCGGCAAGCTGAAGAAGGAACCCTGGCCATCCAGTGCCGGCGGGCGCGTGCTGTGCCAATTCCCCGGCTATCGGCGCTTGGACAGCATCGCCATCGCGGCATCGGGCAATATCATTGTGGCAACGCTGGTGGCGGGGGAGATCACCACGGTTTCACCTTCAGGCGAGATTCTCCGCACTGTTAAAATGCCCGAGCGCATGCCGACCAATATCTGCTTCGGCGGGCCGGATATGCGCACGGCCTATATTACGCTGTCCAACACTGGGAAGTTGGTCGCGATGCAGTGGGATGAACCAGGGCTGCGCCTGCCGCATAATTGAGGCAGCGTCATCTCAATTCGGCCAGCACCTCGTTCGTATGCTGCCCAAGCGCCGGGGCTTCCGCCATGAAATGGCCAAGCCCCGGCAACATGGGCAAAGGCACCGCTCCAAGTTGCGGCTGCGGAATACGCGCCGCGGCGCCATAAGCCGTGACGTGTTCATTGCTAAGCCAATCCAGCGGCGTATTGACGCGATCCGCCAGCAGCCTTTCGCCCTGCAATATCGCCACCCATTCCGCGACAGGCTTTTTCAGGAAGGCGGCACGGATAATGGCGTAAAGCGCCTCCCTGTTCTGCCAGCGCAGATCGAAATTCAAGAAGCGTGGATCGGCTGCGATATCAGCAAGGCCCAGCGCACTGCAAAGCTTCGGCCATTCCGCTTCTCGCACCAGCGTAATCATGACCCAGCCGCCATCGGCGGCGCGATAAGCCCCCGCCGGCGCATTGGGCGGCGCGGCTGATTTGCCCTGCACGCCCCATTCGCCGATCTGATGCGTCAGCAGATTGGAAGTTGCGGCCATGAGCGACATGTCAATCACACGCCGACGCGGCGTAGTATCCTGTACGCGCGCGGCCAACGCCACTTGCACGGCGGAAAAAGCATAGATGCCCGTGGCCATATCGGCGATGAAGGCGCCCGCCTTATGCGGCGCGCCATCGGCACCTTCATTCAGGCTGACGAAGCCAGAGAAGGCTTGGGCGACAGAATCCGTACACGGCCGTTCCGCATAAGGGCCGGTTTGACCGAAGCCCGAAATGGAAAGGCAAACTGCATCCGCCTTGGCATTTTCCGGCCCAAGCCCGATGCGCGCCGCGACACCAGGGCGGAAGGCTTCAATCAGCACATCGGCTTGCGCTGCCAAGGCCGCGGCGGCGCGCTTGCCGTCTTCTGATTTCAAATCCAGCACCACGGAACGCTTGCCGCGATTGAAGCACACGGTCATGACCGAAACCGTATCCTTCGCCGTGCCAAGCCCGCGCGACCAATCGCCCTCTGGCGGTTCAAGCTTGATGACGTCAGCGCCGCAGGCGGCCAGCATCATGCCGCAATAGGGCCCCGCTATGCCCTGGCCGGCATCCAGCACCCGAAGCCCCTTATAGGGCCGCATCGCTTCATTCATCGCGTTTCCTCCAGCACCAAATCGTGTCTATCCTGACGCGAAACATGAATAAGGGAAGGGGCCAGCCATGAGGATTTCTCGCCGCGCCGTCATCGCCAGTAGTTTGCTGCCATTTGCAGCCGCCGCGCAGGCGCCGGAATGGCCAAGCCGGCCCGTGCGCTTCATCGTACCCTATCCGCCAGGTGGCCCCACCGACATTATGGGCCGCATCGTGGCGCAGGCGGTGCAAGGCCCGCTCGGTCAGCCTTTCGTGGTGGAGAATCGCGCTGGCGCCAATGGGCTGATCGGCTCCGAACAGGCGGCACGCGCCGCACCGGATGGCACAACCTTTCTGGTGAATGCCTCGGCCCATGTGATCGTACCGCATCTGACACCCAATATGCCGATTGATGTGCTGGCAGATTTTGTGCCGGTGACGAATATTGCCGCCGTGCCTTTGTGGCTTGTGGTGAACCCGGCGCTGCCGGTGCGAAGCGTGGCGGAGTTTATCGCCTATGCGCGCGCTAATCCGGGGCG
>CAIMVB010000434.1 GCA_903844785.1 uncultured Rhodospirillales bacterium
CGTGGGACAGCACGGTCGCGATCACCTGGACTTCATTGCGGAAGCCTTCGGGGAAAAGCGGGCGCATCGGGCGGTCAGTCAGGCGCGAAATCAAGGTTTCGGCTTCAGAAGGCCGGCCTTCACGCTTGAAGAAGCCGCCCGGGATCTTGCCGGCGGCGAATGTCTTTTCCTGGTAATGCACGGTCAGCGGGAAGAAATCCTGGCCGGGCTTGGCCGAACGCGCGCCAACGGCGGTGCACAGCACAATCGTGTCACCCAGGCGGGCCATCACGGCGCCATCGGCCTGGCGGGCGATCTTGCCGCTTTCCAGAACCAGGGTCTTGCCGCCCCAGGCGATTTCCTTGCGGAAGTAGTTTTCGAACATCGTCATCCTCTCGGGCGCTGGCCCATGCCAGCGCGAACCGTGCCGCATCCCCTTTGGATAGCGGCCCGGTAGAAGGGGCCAGGTGGCCCCGGAATGCGACGCAAGGGTGAAGACAGGAAAGCGCCGAGGATACTCGGGTGGCGGGGCCGTTTGATCGGCGTCTCGGGCGGCATGGGGTGGGCCCATCGCGAAAAGCGCGACGGGAAGGCCGCCCATGTGGCCGGAAACGCCGCGGTGGTCCCTATCCCGAAGCCACGGCTAGAAGAACTGTCTTAACCCGCAGCGTGCGCGGCGGTTGGCGCCCCAGCTTCCCGCCGGGCAGCACCAATTGCGCATATGGCGCGGATTGCGGGAAATTGCCACCAGAAACTTAGGCTAGTAGCGGGAAAGGCGCGGAAGCGCGCGCGAATTTTACGAATTTGGCCTTAATGTTGGGTCATGTAAGCGGTGGGATCCGGTTCAGGGTCCTGCTTCAGGAGAATCCAATGCGATGCTTTTTGGCGGCCGTGATGGCCATTGCGCTTAGCCTACCTGCCCAAGCGCAGGAAGCGCCGCGGCTTTTCCCATCCCGTGATGTGGCCGTGACCTATCGGGTGACGAGTGGCGGGCCGATGCAGGAAATCGCTATCGCCTGGGCGGCGGCAGCGCGGCTGATGCGCATAGAATTGCCCGGTATGGGCTACACCATCGCCGATTTCGCTGGGCAGAAAGGCTTCATGGTGATGCAAATCCCCCAGCCCATGGTGATGGATATCCCCATGGCGCAGGCGGCCGCCCATATGCGCGCGCTGGAAACCGCGCGCTTCACCCGGCTTGGGGCGGATCGTGTGGCCGGGATTGCCTGCACCAATTGGCGGCATGAATCATCGCAAGGATCTGGCACCGGTTGCTTCACCGATGATGGCGTGCTGCTGCGTTCCCAGGGGGCGGCGCAGGGAATGCAGGGCGGGCTGGAAGCGCTTCATGTGACCTATGGCGCGCAGGATATGGCGCGGTTCCAGCGCCCGGCGGGGGCGCCTTCCATGCAAATGCCGGGTGGCGTTTTGCCGGGTTCGCCGCCGGCGGCCAAGAAGTAGCGTTCCAGACATGCAAAAGGGGGCTCGCACCCCCTTTCCCATGATCGCCGTCCAAAAGGACCGGCAAGC
>CAIMVB010000435.1 GCA_903844785.1 uncultured Rhodospirillales bacterium
CATGATGGGTTTTGCGGTGGGCGAGGCTTTCGCCCGCGCTGACGCCAATAATGACGGCAAGGTCACACGCGAAGAAGCCAATGCGTGGCTTGCGGCGCGTTTCGCGGAAATTGACGCCAATAAGGATGGTGGTCTGACGCTTGAGGAACTCCGCGCCTATTACACCGCGCGCCGTGGTGAAGGCCGCGGCCCGCCTGAGGGCATGCGGGAACGTATGGAAGACCGCCAGGCGGCGCGCTTCCGCTTCATTGACGCTGACCTGGACGGCAAGATTACGCTGCCCGAATTGCGCGTGATGGCGGACGCCATGTTCCGTTCCATGGATGCGGATGGTGATGGCGCGCTGACGCGGGCCGAAGTGCAGCGCCGGGGCCGCCGTGCTGATGGCCCACGCGCCGCACCGCTGGCGCCCGCGCAGCCTGCGCCGCGCTAACTTTAACGCAAAGGGTGGCGCGCCATGTCCTTGGCGTGTCAGCCTTTCTTGGCCGCGATTTTGTCGGCAATCGCCAGAATGCGCTCGGCCTTTTGCACAATCGGGTAATCCACAAAGCGCCCATCCACCTGGATGGAGGCAAGCCCGCCCGCTTCGGCTTCCTTGAATGCTTCCACAATGCGCTGGGCTCGGGTGATTTCGGCATCAGTCGGTGAATAGGCGGCATTGGCCGGTGCGATCTGATCTGGGTGGATACAGAGCCTGCCCTGAAAGCCAAGCACCGCGCCGCGCGTGCATGAAGCCTCAAAAGCTGCCGTTTCGCGCAATTCGATAAACACCGTATCAATCGGCGGCTCCAGGCCCGCAGCGCGGGAGGCAAGAACAAATTCGCTGCGTGCGGGCGTTAATTCATCCTCGGCCAAGGTCCAGGTAATGCCAAGATCAGTGGTATAATCCCCCGCGCCAAAAGCGAGGCGCCTGACGCGCCGTGAGGGCAGCGCCGCCGCCGCGCGCACCAAATCGCGCAAGGCCACCAGGCCGCGTGCGGTTTCAATAATAGGCATCAGGTCAATCCCGCCCGCGGGCAGGCCGCGTTCCGCTTCCAGATTGCCGATCATCCAATCCACGGCGAGCAATTGCCCGGCATCTTCAAGCTTGGGCTGCACAATACCATCCAGCTTGGCGCCGATCACGGCATGGAGATCACCAAAGCAGAATGGCGTATCAAAGGCATTCACGCGCACATAGGCGCGGCATTGGCGCGGCCGTTCCAAGGCGGCCCGGACGGCCCCGCGCGCTGCCGGCTTGGCGGCGATGGCGACCGCATCCTCCAAATCCAGAATGGCAGCATCGGCGCCGACCTGAAGGACCTTTTCCGCCCGGCGCGGATGATCACCCGGGGCAAAAAGGAAACTGCGATTGGGACCGGTGGCGTTCATTGGCGTCTATCCTTCATCTGATCCATGCTGACGCATTACGCCATCATTTCCGTTTTGATGCCTAGGACGCGTGGCGCGGTAGGCGACTATCCCCTCCGGCGGGTGATATTCGCCAATAGCCTTCAGTTCAAAAAGGGATTGCCTCCGCGTGGGCTACGCGCGCGGGGGCCGTAATGCTTGGCAAGGTAATCCACAATGGTTTGGCGGAATTCGCCTTCCAGCGGATTCATGCCGTGCTTTTCCGCCATCCAATCCATCAGCTCATCCCAGCGGTCCCGCGTGAAGGCGCTGCGGCGGATCAGCGCGGTATTGTGGCAGGCAGTGCAATAGCCGAATACCTCTGACCTTCCTTCGCCTTCTGTCAGCACGGTTTCTTCTTCCTGCCGATCGGCCAAGGCTGCGGCGGCTTCGGCCTGGCGGCGCGCAAGATCAGGCGTTTGCGCCACCGCCACCGCAGCACCTAGCAGCAGCGCGATGGCGATCAAATGCAGTACTCGCATAGGCGCCTCAGCCGATTAGAATGGCGATACGGCTGATTGGATTGGCGCCATAGCCTTGCGGGTTCCAATTGGCCGCGACATGCGGCTGCATGCGGCCATTGCTATCCGTCGCGCGATACCAAACCTCGTAATAGCCATCGGCCGGCAGCGCGACGCTACCCTGCCAGCGCTGCCAGGAATGGCGGTTGGGCGGTGCGGCCACCTGCATCGCCTGCCAGCTTTGCCCGAAATCGGTCGAGACATGCACGTCACGCACGCTCAAATCCCCAGCCCAGGCATGGCCGCGAATATCAAGGCTGCGTGTGCCGGCAGGCAGGCGCGTGCCATGGGCATGGCTGGTCAGCACGGAACGCACCGGCATGCTTTCCATATCCACGAAATCCGCGCCGTTATTGCGGCTGCCCGGCACAATGGGACGCACGGGGATGCGATAGGATGTGCCGCCCATGCCGCGACCGGTATGCGGTTCGCTTTTCACCTCAAGCCGGTTGAACCATTTCTGACTGAGCGAGCCCGGCCAGCCCGGCACAATCAAGCGCGCCGGTGCGCCATGCATTTGCGGGATGGCAGCGCCATTCATGCGAAAGCAAATCAGCGTGTCCTCATCCAAGGCCTTTTCAATCCGCATGCCACGGCTGATCGCCGGGCCTTGCGCCGAAAGATGGTTATCGGCGCCATGCTGGCCGGTGAATTTGGCACCTTCCTTGAGCCCTGCGGCGCGCAGCACATCGCGCAGCCGCACCCCTGTCCATTCCGCATTTGAAATGGCGCCATTGCCCCATTGATTGCCGGCTGCTTGCGGCGAAAAGCCAGAACGCCCATTGCCGCCGCATTCCATTTGCAGTTGGCGTGTTACCACTTCAAAGCGCTGCTCAAGCTCGGCGATGGAAAGCTCAAGTGGCGTATTCACCTCACCATCAATGCGGATTTTCCAGGCGCGTGGGTCGGCCACGGGGTCTGGCACGCTGCCATTATTGCGGATGAAGAATTTATCAGCGGGTGTGACCGCGTCATCCAATAAATGCTCAGGTGTTTCGGCATTCAGCGGGCGTTCGCCTTGCATGATCAAGGGCGCCTTGCCTTCCATTTGCAGGAATTGCGGCTGGGCGGCGCCTTGCGCCAGCGCCGCCGGCACCAGCCCTTGGGGCATATGCCGCGCGAAGGGAATGCCAGCCCCAAGCGCCGTGCCCATGGCCGCCAGCGCTGCACCCTTCAGCGCCCCGCGCCGGCCAAACACCAGCGCATCGGCCCGTTCCGGGTCATCGCGGTAGAGTTCCTGAACCGAGCGTTCCGGTGCATTTTCGCGTGTCATGGCAGGCCTCCCTTGATTTGAAGCGCCTATGCCAGATCACGCCTTGGCGCTTCAAGCAGAAGCGTATGACCCGCCCCCTTTCCCGATAGCGCCAAAATCGGCAATCTGACCTCAACGCAGGAGAGCATGATGCAAAAAATTGAATTGGGCCGTTCTGGCATTTTCGTCCCGCCGGTGATTTTCGGCTGCAATGTCTTTGGCTGGACCTTGGACAAGGCCCAATCCTTCCGGGTTTTGGATGAGTTGGTGGAACTCGGCCTCAATGCGCTCGATACCGCTGATGTCTATGCCTATTGGGTGCCGGGCAACAAAGGCGGCGAGTCCGAGAGCATTATGGGCGAATGGCTCAAGGCGCGCGGGCGCCGCCATGATGTGCTGATCTTATCGAAGGCTGGGATGGAAATGCCGGGCATTGGTAAGGGGCTTTCGCCTGCCTACCTGGCCAGCGCCATTGAAGCATCGCTCAAGCGTCTTGGGACGGATGTGATTGATCTCTACCAAAGCCACCGCGATGATGAGAGCGTGCCGCAGGAAGAAACCCTGGCCGCCTTCGATAAGATGATCAAAGCGGGCAAGGTGCGCGCCATTGGCGCTTCCAATTTCTCCGCGCCGCGATTCAAGGAAGCGCTGGATATCAGCGCCAAGAATGGCCTGCCGCGCTATCAGACCATGCAGCCGCATTACAATCTGCTGGAACGTGGGATTGAAGCGGATATGCTGCCGCTTTGCGCCGCCGAAGGGGTTGGCGTTATCCCCTATTATTCGCTCGCTTCGGGCTTTCTGTCAGGCAAGTATCGCAGCGAAGCCGATCTCGGCAAAAGCCCGCGCGGTGCGCGTGGCGCGGGCAAATACCTGAATGAAAAGGGGCTGAAGGTGCTGGCCGCTTTGGACAAGGTGGCGGCGCGGATGGGTGCTACGCCTGCTCAGGTAGCACTTGCCTGGTTCAAGGGCCGCCCTGGCCTGGCCGCGCCCATCGCCAGCGCTACAAGCTCCGCGCAATTGGCTGAACTCGCCAAGGCAGCGCGGCTTACCTTGGATGCGGCGGCGGTGGCGGAATTGGATGCGGCGAGTGCGTGAAATTTACCGAAGATAAGGCTCCACCGTCCCGGTCAGCTTCATGGTCAAAGGCCTACCGCGACGGTCGGTGGCCTTGCCGAGGCTGACCCGGACCCAACCTTCCGAGACGCAATACTCCTCGACATTGGTCTTTTCCTGGCCTTTGAAGCGAATGCCCACGCCACGGCTCAGCAGCGCCTCATCGTAGTGGGGGCTGCTGGGGTCGTTGGAAAGACGATCAGGCAGGGCAGGGGTCTCGGTCATGCGCATACTCCAATTCTTCGCGCGATGTGCCCGAGCGCCGCGGCAAAGGCAACGCCCCGCGATTGACCCGCCCCGCCCAAAACCGCATTTTCACGCGAAGACCGACCCATGGGTGATTTCGTGCAGTATTCGCTGACAGACGCGCAACAGGAACTCCGCGCGCAAATCCTGAAGCTCTGCGCCGATTTCGGCGATGAGTATTGGCTGAAGATCGATCAGGAAGCGCGCTTTCCGGAGGAATTCTACAAGGCGGTCGCCAGCGCCGGCTGGCTTGGCATTGCCATGCCGGAGGAATTTGGCGGCACCGGGCTTGGGATTTCGGAAGCCACCGTGATGATGCAGGCGGTGGCGGAAAGCGGCGCCTGCATGTCGGGCGCTTCGGCCATTCATATGAATATCTTTGGCCTAAACCCGGTGGTGGTATTCGGCACGCCAGCGCAAAAGCAGCGTTTTCTGCCGCCCTTGATCGCGGGCCAGGAAAAAGCCTGTTTTGGCGTGACCGAGCCCAATACCGGGTTGAACACGACGGAATTAAAAACGCGCGCGGAGAAGCGCGGCGATCGCTACATCATCAATGGGCAGAAGATCTGGATTTCCACGGCCCAGGTCGCAGATCGCATCCTGCTGCTGGCACGCACCACGCCGCTTGATCAGGTGAAGCGCAAGACCGATGGGCTGACGCTATTCTACACCAAGCTTGATCGCGCCAAGGTGGAAGTCCGCCTGATCCACAAAATGGGCCGGCATGGCGTTGATTCGAACATGCTGTTTTTCGATGGGCTGGAAGTCCCGGAAGAAGACCGCATTGGCGCGGAAGGTGAGGGCTTTCGGCTGATTCTGCATGGGCTTAACCCCGAACGCATCCTGATCGCGGGGGAGGCTGTGGGGATTGGCCAGGCGGCTTTGTCTCGCGCGGCGAATTACGCCCGTACGCGGGAAGTGTTTGGCCGGCCCATTGGCCAAAATCAGGGCATCCAGCACCCGCTGGCGCGCTGTTGGGCGCAATTGGAAGCGGCTGGCTTGCTGACGATGAAGGCCGCGGCGCTTTACGATGCGGGGCGCGAATGCGGGGCGGAATCCAATGCCGCGAAATATCTGGCCGCCGAAGCCGGCTTCGCCGCCGCCGAAGCTGCCGTGCTGACGCATGGTGGCATGGGCTATGCCCAGGAATACCAGGTGGAACGCTATTTCCGCGAAAGCATGATCCCGCGCATCGCGCCGGTCAGCCGGGAACTGATCCTGAGCCATATTGCCGAAAAAGTGCTCGGCCAGCCGAAATCTTATTGAGGGGAGATGGTGGGCGCGACAGGGATTGAACCTGTGACCCTTCGCGTGTGAAGCGAATGCTCTACCGCTGAGCTACGCGCCCGAACCGATGCTGGCTTTAAGGGCCTTGGGCCCAGCTCGTCAAGCTGGAGCCGGGCTGGCCTGAGCCCGAAATCGCCTATTGCAAGAAAATATTATCATCTCTGCGGTAATTCTTTGGGTCGGCAACACGACCAAAGAAATGAATGCATTATTAAAAGAAAATATCGCGGCCTTTGGGCCGGATATGCCGATTTTATGCTTTCTTCATCTGCCCCGCACCGCCGGTTCCACCCTCAACCGCTTGTTGAAATACACTTTCGGGGATCGCGCGATCTTCCATGCCGATCTGCTGGCCGCATATGGCGGGGAAGCCGGGCTCAGCGCCACGCTGGCCAAGGACAAAGCGCTGTATCAGGGCATGATGATCCTGGCGGGCCATTATGGCGTGGCCCATCCCTTGGTGCGCCAGGCGCCGCGCCCGCTTGGCATTGCCGCAGTGCTGCGCCAGCCGGTGGAGCGTATCGTCTCGCTTTATGACTATATCCGCGCCTGCCCGGACCATCCGGAACATGCAGCGCTCAGCCGGCTGACGCTGCATCAGGCGATGGATGCCGTGCCGAATTTCGCGGCCCATTGCCGCAACGCGCAATTGCAAACCCTGTTCGGCGCCACGGATCAGCGGGGGATCATGGCGGCGTTCAACCGCTACCCTTACTTGCTCGGGCGGATGGACGCGCTGGAGGCTTTTGCACAAAGGCTTTTGGCATCTTTCGGCCTTACCCTGGGCGGGGCGCTGCCGCGCTTCAATGAAAGGCTGTGCTTGCCTGGGGTGGCGCCGGCGCAGCAGCAGCCTGATTACGCCAGCGCCATGGCGCGGCTGGTGCAAGAAAACCGGGCCGAGCTTGCTTTCTTTGCGCGACTGCCATCGGTTTTCAGCAGCCGGCCAGTCAAAATCTCGGCAGGGGCGGCCTGAAATATTTTCCCTTCCGCGTCAGGTCGGCTACACACCCCCATGATGCGCCCCCTGCGGAAATCCCTGTTCTTGATCATGCTGCTATTGGCGCCTGCCGGGCTGACCCCGGCGCTGGCCGTGGAAGCGGTTTATCAGGTGACGCAAACTGGCATCGCGGTGGTGGAAATCACCGCGCGATTTGAAACGCGCCCGGATGGCTATTGGATGCGCTCGGTCAGCCGGGCTGTGGGTATCGGCCGGCTTTTTGCCCAGCATGAAATCCGTTCCGAAGTGGAAGGCATCTGGCGCGCGGAAGGGGTGGCGCCGCAGCGCTACCAGGTGGAAGGCAATTGGCGTGGCGATGCCCGGCGCACCGTGCTGCTTTACCGGGAAGGCGTGCCCCAGACCTTGGAATTGGAACCGCCAGAGGGCATCACCAATGAACCCGTGCCCTTGCCTGCGCGGCGGGGGTCGATTGATGCTCTTTCCGCCTTTGCCTGGATGTCGCGCATTGTGACGCAAACCGGCGGTTGTGACCTTGCTGGGCCGATTTTTGATGGGCGGCGTCGGCTTGATTGGTCTTCCCGCACCATCGGCACAGTGCGGCTTCGCCATGCGGGGCAGGAGGTTGAGGCCCTGCAATGTGGGCTGGAAAGCCGGCTGGTGGCCGGGATGCGCCATGGCGATGACCGAGCCCGCGCCATGCAGCCACGCCCAGCCACTGCTTGGCTCGCCAAGGTGGATCAGAGCTTGCCGCCTATCCCGATCCGCGTTGAATTCCCCAGCACTATTTTCGGCACCATGCGCCTGGAATTGCTGCGCCTGAACTAGCGGCTTTTCAGCCTAATAATGCCCTGAGCGCCGCTACATCCGCCGCAATTGGTGCATCGCCCGCCATATGGTGCGGCCCATAGCCCCAGCCTGCGAAAATGGCGCGCACCCCGGCGCCGCGCGCGGCCAGAATGTCATTGGCGTGATCGCCGATCATCACCGCGCTTTCAGGCAGCGCGCCGGCGGCGGCAAGGGTAGCGCGCAAATGGCCGGGATCGGGTTTGCGCACGGGGAAACTATCGCCCCCGCCTAGCGCGCTGAAATGCCCATCCAGCCCAAGCCCCGCCAGCAGCACCCGCGCCGCGCCTTCGGGCTTATTGGTGCAAACCGCCAAACGCCAACCGGCCCCGCGCAGCAGCCCAAGCAATTCCGGAATGCCATCAAAAGCGCGGGTCAGCACAGCCGCATTCGCTTCATAATCCGCCATGAAGGCGGCATGGCTTGCTTCATCCAGCGCCATGTTACGCGCGGCGAAAGCGCGTTCCAGCAAAACGCGCACGCCATCGCCGATCATCCCGATAACCTCGGCGCGGGCAAAACCGGGCAGGCGCTTTTGCGCCATCAACCGATCAAGGGCGGCATGGATATCGGGCGCGCTATCCACCAGCGTGCCATCCAGATCAAACACCGCGCATGGAGGCTGAGCTTCACGCATCGGTTGGCGGCACCCAGGGGATGTGCCCAATTTCGATCCCTTCTTCGCGCAGCGCTTCGGCTTCATCTTCGCTGGCTTCACCGAAAATGCCGCGGGCTTCAGCTTCGCCATGATGGATCTTGCGCGCTTCTTCGGCGAAATCCGCGCCGACATAATCGCAATTCTTTTCAATTTCCGTCCGCAAGTGCCGCAGCATGGCGCGGAGTTCCGCCGGCATGGCAGCCAAGGCGGCGGCGGGGGGGGCAGGGGGCTGACCAGCGGGCGGACCCGCAGGCGGTGAGGGCGCGGTTTCAGCCACGGTCACGGTGGGCGCTTCCGGCTTGGCATTACGCGCCGGGCGGCCCTTTTTCGGGATGGCCGGGGCCATCAGGCGCTTGACCACTTTCGTTGGGCCGCAATGGGGGCATTCCACAAGCCCCACCGCCGCCAGCTTATCGAAAGCCGCGCTATCCTTGAACCAGCCGTCAAATTCATGCGCCTGATCGCAGCGCAATTCGTAGCGGATCATGCCGCCATCACCCTGTTATCGCCCCAAATGGTCATCGCCATGTAATCTGGCACTCCCGCGCGCCGAGTGCCAGGGGGTGGCAGCGCGGGATTTGGGCGAAAGGCCAGGGCGAGAGGGTTCAGCGGAGCGCTTTTTGGGCCTTTCCGGTTTGCCGCAGTTCTTCTGCCCTAAGCGCGATGCGTCCATGGATTTCAATCAGCTTCAGGCCCTGGCGCAGCACGGGCAGGCAGGCGCGATCATCATATTGCCCTTGCGAACGCCCGGCTTCGAAATCCAGAAACAGCCCGGTCAGCGCTGCATTGTTGAAAGCATTCCGGTTGCCATCATCCAGATAGCTTTCAGACCAGGTGCCTTCAGACAGCAACAACCCATGCGCTTCCAATTCCAGGTGGAAGTAGCGCACGCGCCGGCACCAGCTTTCCTGAATAATGCTACTGCCATTCAGCAAATGCTTCGCAGGGATCAAATGCCCATCAATTTCCATCGCGTGATCGGGGCTGACGCGTAAATTGCGCGCCGGCATGCCGGGCGCCAGCGCGCCAGCCTTGATCAGAATAGGCGCGGACTTCGCCGCCATGGCGGCACTGCGCGGCACGGCCACATCCAGGAAGCCGACCCAACGGAGAGGTTCAAACCCGGCCTGGCCATTCCGCATGGCCAGCACCATGTCACCAGCGCGGAGGTTTTCTACCGAAGCTTCGCCATTGGGTGTCACAATGCGTGTGCCTTCCGCGAAGCAGACAATGTCTTCCCAGCCGTAGGTGTAAACAGTGTCACTGCCCCGCTGGTAGGTGATCCATGGATTACCACCAGGCCCGTTCGTATCTATCGGCCCAGATCTCCAGCCTAAGCCAAGGTTCAGCACGTCAAAATCAGTGCCTGAAGCCGTGTCAGAGACCGGCCCCCCGATCAGTGTCAGATTACCGGTACCACCCGATTCACCCCAGTTAAAGGTATCATTGCCAGCACCGTAATCCAGCCAATCATTGCCGCCGTTTGAGCCCAACGAATCCGCGCCATTGCCACCAATCAGCGTATTGGCGCTGCCATTGCCGATCAGCGTATCGTCGAAGTCGCTGCCGATGACGCCTTCAAAATTGTTGAGGGCATCACTGCCGCCACCACCGGTTGGGCTGCCGCCGCCGCTGTCAGAGAGCTGAACGTCAACTGCCGAGGCTGCACTGGCATAGCTGGCGAAGTCATTGCCATCGCCGCCATCAAGCCGGTCATCACCCTGGCCGCCATCCAGCGTGTCATTGCCGAGGCTTCCCAAAAGCGTATCTGTGCCGTCACCACCAATAATGGTGTCGTGACCTGCGCCGCCATCAAGGCAGTCATTCCCGCCACGGCCATTCAGCGTGTCAGCGCCATCAAGACCGGATAGCCAGTTGTCATTGGCATCACCGGCAAGATCATCCGTGAAATTGCTGCCAACGACGTTTTCAATGTTTTCGAGGACGTCCTCGCTACCCCCGTAGGCGGTTTGATCTTCCAGATCCACGGTAACGCCGTGGTCCGGTACATATGAGTAGGTGACAAGGTCAATGCCATTGCCGCCGATCAGTTCGTCATTACCTGCGCCACCCTGCAGGGTATCATTTAATTCACCACCCAACAGACGATCATCACCAGCGCCGCCAGCTACCGAGTCATTGCCGTCTTCGCCGATGAAAGTGTCATCGCCATTGCCGGCAGTAAAAGTATCATCGCCATTGCCAGCAGTGAATTCATCATTGCCATTGCCACTGATCACATAATCATTGGCATTACCACCGGTTACAACGCGGTCTTCCCCGTTGCCAGCGACCGTCGCCTCACCACGATCCGATAGCACGACCTCAAGGCTTGAGAAGCTGGAGATCCCACCTTCGTCAAAGACCAGCGAATTCACCAGATCGATCGTGACAGTGACACCAAAGCCCCTGAAATCGCCAACATCCTCACCGTCACCACCAAGGAGCGTGTCGTTACCGGCGCTGCCGGCTAGCGTGTCATTGCCATTGCCACCATCAAGCACATTGGCAATGTCATTGCCGATAAGGCTATCATTGCCATCGCCGCCGAGCGCATTCTCAATATTGCTGAGCGCATCATTGCCGTGCGCGCCTGCGCTACTGCCGGCACCCAGGTCAACAGTGATGGCATCTGAGGCGCCGGCATAGCTGGCCCAATCGGTGCCATCACCGCCATTCAGCGTGTCATCGCCAAGGCCACCCAGCAGCGTGTCATTGCCATTGCCGCCGCTCAGTTCATTGGCAATACCGCTGCCGATAATGCTGTCATTACCAGCACCGCCCAAGGCGTTTTCGAAATTACTAAGCGCATCATTACCATGCGCCCCAGCGCTGCTGCCCGTACCAAGGTCAATGGTGACAGCGCCTGTGGCCGTGGCGTAGCTGGCCAAATCCGTGCCGTTGCCACCATCCAGCGTGTCATCACCCAGGCCACCCAGCAGCGTGTCATTGCCATTGAGGCCACTCAGTTGATTGGCAATGTCATTGCCGACGATGCTGTCATTTCCATCGCCGCCGAAGATATTCTCGAAATTGCGGAGAACATAATCGTCAGACGCCCCCTCGGCGTTGCCCTGGTCAAGATCAATGGTGAGCGCATTGGTTGAGCCGGCAAAGCTGACGATATCCGTGCCATTACCACCATCCAGCGTGTCATTACCCGGGCTAAGTACTAAGGTGTCATTGCCATCCCCGCCGGCGAGAGAATCATCGCCTGTATCACCAAACAGGCTGTCATTACCCTCGCCACCGTCCAGCGTATCGGCACTATCACCGCCATTCAGCGTGTCGTTGCCATCACCCCCGGCCAGGCTGTCATCGCCATTCCCGCCTGCGAGATCATCATCGCCAAGGCCGCCATCCAGCGTGTCATTGCCATTGCCGCCGGCAAGGCTGTCATCGCCTGTATCACCGAACAG
>CAIMVB010000436.1 GCA_903844785.1 uncultured Rhodospirillales bacterium
CAAATCTGCGCATTTCGATGATGCGAATAATCTTTGGACCGTGACGCTGGAAAACGGTGAACAATGCCGCGCGCCGTTGATGATCACGGGGCTTGGCCCGCTTTCGGCGCCCACCCTGCCCAACATCCCAGGCCGCGATTCCTTTAAAGGCAGGGCCTTTCATACAGCGCGGTGGCCGCATGATCCGGTGGATTTCAAGGGCAAGCGCGTTGGCATCATCGGGACTGGTGCGACGGCCATTCAAATCATCCAGACTATTGCGAAGGATGTCGGCCATCTAACGGTCTTTCAACGCACGCCGAATTGGGCCGCGCCCTTGCATAACCGCAAGATCACGCCGGAAGAACAGGTGAAGATCAAGGCAAGCTATCCGGAAATCTTCGCCCGCTGTCGGGAGACCGCGACTTGCTTCATTCATCAGACTGATCCGCGCAAGGCGCTGGAAGTTTCGGCCGAGGAGCGCGAAGCCTTTTGGGAAAAGCTATATGCCGAACCAGGTTTTGGTATTTGGGTCGGCAATTTCGCCGATGTGCTGACCAATAAGGAAGCCAACGCGCTCGCGAGTGATTTCATGGCGCGCAAGATCAGGGAAAGGGTGAAGGACCAGATGGTTGCTGAAAAACTCATTCCGAAAAATCATGGTTTCGGCACCAGGCGCCTGCCTTTGGAAAGCGGCTATTATGAGGTGTATAATCAGCCCAATGTACGGTTGGTAGACATCAACGAAACGCCGATTGAATGCATTACACCCGAAGGCATCCAGACCAGTGCCAACGCTTTTGCTTTTGATATCCTGATTTTTTCTACGGGTTTTGATGGTGTCACTGGCCCTTATGATCGGATTGATATTCGTGGGTCCGGTGGGCTGAGCCTGAAGCAGGAATGGATTGGCACGCCAAAAACCTTTCTGGGCGTAATGGCGGAAGGTTTTCCAAATATGCTGATGGTATTGGGCCCCCATACGGCGCGCGGCAATATTCCGCGTAATATCGAAGAAATTGTTGATTGGGTCACGGGCCTTGTCAGCCATATGCGCAAGCATCGCTTGCAGCGGGTGGAGCCAAGGCCCGAAGCGGTCCATTGGTGGGGCGATAAGGTTGAAGAAGCCGTGGCCGGTTTGCTATTCGCGGAAGTGAATTCCTGGCAAACCGGGATTAATCGCAATGTTGAAGGGCGTGATATCCGGCGCACCCTTGGCTATTATGGTGGTGCCGTGGAATACCGCCGTATGGCAGATGAGGTTGCAGCGGGCGGCTACCGCGAATTCAACTTTGCCTGAAACGTCGCACGATAAGGGAGGAAAACAGATGAAACCGAAAACCACATTATCCCGCCGCTCTTTATTCGCGCTTGGCGCCGGTGCGGCGTTGGTCGCGCCCAGCATTGCGCGCGCGCAGGAAGCGAATTGGCCCAATCGTCCCATTCGTATCATTGCGGCGTTTCCGGCAGGTAGTGGTACGGATAGCCTTGCGCGGTTTTATGGTGAACGGCTTGGGCGTGTCTTTGGCCAGAATGTCGTTATTGAAAATATCGGCGGTGCCAATGGTGCCATTGGCGCGCGCGCCGCGGCGCGTGCTGCACCCGATGGCTACACCATCTTTTTCGGTTCGGTTTCAACCCATGCCGCCAATCCGAATTTGATGCGCGAACCGGGCTATGATCCGCTGCGAGATTTCGCCCCGCTTTCCATGATCAGCATCAACCCACTTGGCGTGCTGGTGCGCGCGGATTTTCCGGCGCGCGATCTGCAAGGCTTTATCGCCCATGCGCGCGCCAATCCTGGAGCGTTGAATTACGGCATTGGCAATGCTGGCGGGCTTGCGGGTACGCATTTGCTGAGCCAGGCGGCGGGCTTCAAGGCGGAGCAAATTTCCTATCGCGGCACGCCGCAGGCAATGGCCGATCTTCTGGGAGGGCGGCTGCATTTCTTCATTACGGACCTTGGTCCGGCGGTTGAACATTTGCGCGCCGGTACCATTCGCGCCTTGGCCGTAACGACCGCGCGGCGGGTGGAAACCCTGCCGGACGTGCCTACGGTGGCCGAATCCGGCCTGCCTGGTTTTGACTTTGCATCCTGGAACGGTTCATGGATGCCGGCGCGTACGCCGCCCGCCATCATCGCGCGCTTGAACCGCGAAATGGTGATCATTGGCCAAAGTGATGAGGCAAAGCGCCATATCGGTGCGCTTGGGATTGTTTCCACCACCAGCACGCCAGAAGCACTTGGTGACTTTAATCGGCGTGAATTGGAACTCTGGGCACGCATCGCCGCAGAAGCCAACGTGGTGAAGGAATAAGCAATGAAAACCACGCGGGGCGATTATGGTGCCCCGCGTGGTTGATCATTACTTGCGATTGGTTGGCGGCACTTCAGAAATGCGAAGCACGGCGGGTTGCGCTGCGCCGCGATCTACCGTGCCAATCCAGATATTGTAGTTGCCGCTGGCAGGACGCTGGATCACGATGCCAGGGTTGAGCCCTTCCATATCATCATTGCAAAGCCAGCGACCCGAAGGATCGTTGATGATGAGCGTTGTATCGGCTTGCGCCACCACTGAAATATACAGCGGCAGGCTACCAGCCTGATAGTTCAAATCCACATCCGGGCGCGCGTAATCAATCCAGCCCGTACAATCTGCGCCAAGGCCTTGCACCTGACGGTCACCGCCGGCTTCCACGCGGGTTTCATGAGGATCTGGTGAAAAATCCGCCCGAAGATTGACCGTGGCATAGCGTGGCTGCGCGGCAACATCAGGTGTTGCTGGGCGCGCTGGCGATTTTTGTTGCGCCAGAACCGGCAAGGCCATGAAGCAGCAAAGGGCGAAAGCAAGACTACGCATCTTTAACATGGGTCACTCCGAAACACTTTGGGGGATACGGGCTGTCAATAAAGGCAGGGGGATAATTCTTCAATAGTATCATAGATTTCAGAGCAGTTCCGTTGAATACGGTTAAAAAACCGTAAGCCAAACACACAAATTACCAGTAAAACCACAAATATATGTGGGCAGGGCGGGACAAATTCTCCAAAAAACGGGCCGCCAAGGCCGATCAGGACCAGTTCTGAGGGCTTGGCGCGTTAGCCGGCGGGCGGCCCACCGTGATGGTGCGCGGCATTCGTTCAATAAGCGCCCTTCCAGCGAAATTCGATCTGATGGGGCCACCAGATCGAATCATGCGGGAAAGCTGCTAGATTAAGGCGCTGGCGCGGGGTCGAATCCATCGGGTGTGATGCCGCGCGGCTTGATCATGCCGTAAGGCCCACGTGACAGGAAATGCCCTGTACCTGGTTCAGCCTGCATCTTTCCATCACGCATCACAACATCGCCGCGCCGAATGGTCATTACCGGCCAACCCGTCACTTCCAGGCCTTCATAGGGCGTATAGTCAATGGCGTGTTGCATGAGTGAATTGGTGATGGTTACCTTCTTTTTTGGGTCCCACAGCGCCAAATCAGCGTCAGCGCCAATGGCGATCATGCCTTTGCGTGGCGCAAGGCCCATTAATCGTGCGGGATTTGTGCTGGTTAGGCGCACAAATTCATCCAGGCTGATCCGCCCTTTCGAGACGCCTTCGCTGAATAAAATTGGCAAACGCGCGGCAATGCCCGGGATACCGTTCGGGATGTCGCGGAAATTGGCGTCTGATCCATTTTGGCGCTTGCCTTTCGTACCATCATAGGAAAAGCCGCAATGGTCTGAGGAGACGATATCCAAGGTCCCGCGCCTGATCATATCCCAAATGCGGGTATGTTCTTCCGTGTCGCGTGGGGCTGGGCTGCACATGAATTTGGCGCCTTCAAACCCTGGGCGGTCCATATCAGATGCTGTCAGGCTGATGTATTGCGGGCAGGTTTCCCCCCAAACCTTCACACCACGCGCCTGCGCGCGCGCAATTTCCTCGGCCGCTTCCGCGCAGGAAACGTGGAAAATCTGAATGGGTTGATCAACCAATTCAGCTAGCGCGATGGCGCGATGGGTCGCTTCACGTTCTACAACTGAAGGCCGCGACCAGGCGTGATATTTCGGTGCAGTGAGCCCTGCTTTCAGCAATTCCTCTGTCCGC
>CAIMVB010000437.1 GCA_903844785.1 uncultured Rhodospirillales bacterium
CTGGAACGCAAGGGCGCGAAACTTGGCGTGATCACCACGGCTGGCTTTCGCGATGTGCTGGAAATGCGCCGCCGAGATCGTCGCCACACCTGGGGCTTATGGGGCGATTTCGAACCAATAGCTGACCGGGATTTGCGGCTTGAAGTGCCGGAACGGAGCCTCGCTGATGGCAGTATCCACACGCCGGTTGATATCGCGGCGGTGGAAAAAGCAGCGCGGGAATTGCTGGCGGCGAGGGCGGAAGCCTGCGCCATTATCTTCATCAATGCCTATGCCAATCCCGCCAATGAACAGGCGGCGGCAGAGGCAGTGCGGCGCATCTGGCCCAATCCGCATGTTTCGGTTTCCTCCGAAATCCTGCCGGAAATCCGCGAATTTGAGCGTGCTTCGACCACGGCGCTGAATGCCTATTTGCAGCCGCTTGTCGCGGGGTATCTCGGCAAGTTGGAAGGCGCCCTTGCGCAGGAAGGTTTCGGCGGACGCTTCCATATTGTGCAATCCAATGGCGGCATCATGTCCACCGCAACGGCGCGGCGCTTTCCCGCACGCACCGCGTTGTCTGGTCCGGCGGCGGGGGTGATTGCGGCTGGCGCCATCGCCAAGGCCGCAGGCTTCAGCCATGTGATCACCTGCGATCTGGGCGGCACTTCCTTCGATGTTTCGTTGATTGCCGATGGGCAGATGGAATTAGCGGCGCAGGCGACGATTGATTTCGGCATGGTGATCCGTTCTCCGATGATCGAAATCACCACGATTGGCGCGGGCGGTGGTTCCATCGCGGGGGTGGATCGCGGTGGTTTGCTGCAAGTGGGGCCGGAAAGCGCAGGCAGCCGACCTGGCCCGGTATGCTACGGGCAAGGCAATGATCGCCCGACCCTGACCGATGCCAATCTGGTGCTTGGGCGGATCAACGCCGCGCGGCCCATTGGTGGCGCACTTACAAGCCTTGATGTCGCGGCAGCAAAGGCCGCAATTGAAAAGCATGTCGGCGCAGCGCTTGGCCTGGATGCCATGGCGGCGGCTGAGGCCATTTTGCGTGTCGCGAATGCGAAAATGGCTGGCGCCATCCGGCTTGTATCCATCGAACGCGGGCTTGATCCGGCGCGTTTTGTGGCGCTGCCCTTCGGTGGTGGTGGTGCCTTGCATGTCGGTGCCCTACTCACTGAGGTTGGGCTGAAGGCGGCGCTCGTGCCGCGCTTTCCGGGGGTTACCTCCGCGCTTGGCTGCATCATCGCAGATGTGCGGCATGATCAGGTACGCACGCTGAACCTTGATCTGGATAGCTTGGACGCCACGGCGCTTGATGCGCATCTGGTGCGCGAAGCAAGCACTGCCATTGCCGTGGTGCGCGACGCGGGGCTGCCGGTGGAGCGCATTGAAACCGTGTTTACGCTGGATATGCATTACGCGGGGCAGACACATACGGTTGCGGTCCCGCTGCCGGTGACGGTGCAGGAAGGCAGCACGGGCGTGACGCGTGATATTGTGCGCAAGGCCTTTGAAGCCGCCTATCAACGCGCCTTCAGCCGCTTGTTGCCTGGACTTCCGGTGCGCATCGTCTCCCTACGCAGTGCCGCGATTGGCCGGCGCCCGGCTTTTGATCTCGCAGCGCTTGCACCGGGGCCTGACGCAAGCCTGGAAAAAGCAACGCTTGGCGCGCGGCAGGTTTGGTTCGATGGCGCCTGGCATGAAGCGCGCATTTACGCGCGGCTGGAATTGCCGGTGGGCGCTGAAATCCCAGGCCCCGCCATATTGGAACAACCCGATGCAACCGTGGTGGTTGACCCTGGCCTGGTGGCGCGGGTGGATCGCTTCGGCAATCTGATTATCGAAAGGGCGTGACCATGGCTGGCGCCATTCCTATCTCTGAAACCGCTCTAC
>CAIMVB010000438.1 GCA_903844785.1 uncultured Rhodospirillales bacterium
GCCGCGCGCTGCGGATTCCTGAAGATTCGACGCGGTTTTTTCAAAGAGCGGGCCTGAAGCGCAAAGCGCGATCACCGGCACGGCAGGGTCAATCAGAGCAATCGGGCCATGCTTCATCTCGCCGGCCGCATAGCCTTCAGCGTGGATATAGGAAATTTCCTTGAGCTTCAGCGCGCCTTCCAGCGCAATCGGAAACAGCGACCCACGCCCCAGGAACAGCACATCCCGCGCCTTAGCCACTTCCGCCGCCATGGCGCGAATTTCGCCATCCCGCTCCAGTACCGCCGCCGCGTTGGATGGCACTTCCAGAAGTGCGGCGGTCAGTTCCGCTTCCTGCGCAGCGCTGATCGCGCCTCGGGCACGGCCAAGCCCAATGGCGAGACACGCCAGCACCGCAAGCTGCGCGGTGAAGGCCTTGGTGGAGGCAACGCCAATTTCAGGCCCCGCCACGGTCAGCACCGCCGCATCGCTTTCGCGTGCCATGGTGCTTTCAGGTACATTCACAATGGAAAGCACGCGCTGGCCGCGTTCCTTGAGCAACCGCAGCGCGGCCATAGTATCCGCGGTCTCACCACTTTGGCTCACCAACAAGGCGCCGCCGCCATCGGGCAATGGGGGATCGCGATAACGAAATTCGCTGGCAACATCGGCATCAACGGGAAGCCGCGCCAATTCTTCAATCCAATACCGCCCTACCAAGCCGGCCAGATACGCACTGCCGCAGGCCGTCATGGTCAGGCGCGGCACGGTGACGGGATCGAAGGGCAATTCCGGTAATGAAACGCGTCGCTGCGCCGGTTCCAGATATTGCGTCAGCGTATCACCCAGCACCACCGGATGTTCGTGCAATTCCTTTTCCATGTAATGGCGATAATTGCCTTTGCCGGTCGCCGCGCCAGAAACGGCGGTGATCTGCACCTGACGCACCACCTCAACGCCTGTTGCATCATGAAACCGCGCGGAATCACGGTGCAGCACTGCCCAATCGCCCTCTTCCAGATAGGCGATGCGCCGTGTAAGCGGCGCCAAGGCGAGCGCATCTGAACCGACAAACATCTCGCCATCGCCAAAACCAACCGCGAGCGGCGCCCCTTGGCGCGCACAAATCAGCAAATCCGGATGCCCCGCGAAAATCATCGCCAGCGCAAATGCACCATGCACCCGCTTGAGCGCCGCTGCCGCCGCTTCTTCCGGCCTCTGCCCGGCTTGCAGGAAATCATCCACCAAAAGCGCGAAGGTTTCCGTATCGGTTTCGGTCTGAAACACATGGCCGCGCGCTTCCAATTCAGCGCGCAATTCAGCGTGGTTTTCGATAATGCCGTTATGCACCACAACAACACGCGCCGTGCCATGGGGATGGGCATTGCGCGTGGTGGGCGCCCCGTGGGTTGCCCAGCGCGTGTGGCCAATGCCGGTGGTGCCTGCCAAGGGGGCTGCTTCCAGCGCGGTTGCCAGATTGCCAAGCTTGCCTTCCGCCCTGCGGCGATCAATGCGGCCTTCAATCAGTGTCGCGATGCCGGCACTGTCATAGCCGCGATATTCAAGACGCCGCAGCGCTTCCAACAAGCGCGGCGCCGCCGCTTCCTGGCCGACAACCCCAACAATACCGCACATCAGCGCTTCCCCTTGCCTTTGAAGCCACGCCCCGGCTTCACCGCCTGACGTCCGCGTGCGATGGCCAGCGCATCATCTGGCACATCTTCAGTAATAACGCTGCCGGCGGCCACCAAAGCGCGAGCACCAACCCGCACCGGCGCCACCAAAGCCGTATCACTGCCAATAAAGGCGCCCTCACCGATTTCAGTGCGATGCTTCGCCACGCCATCATAATTGCAGGTGATGGCGCCGGCGCCGATATTTGCCCCCGCACCTATCGTGGCATCGCCCAGATAGGACAAATGATTGGCCTTGGCGCCTACGCCGAGTGTGGTGGCTTTCAATTCAACGAAATTACCGACATGCGCATGGGGTTCAATCAGCGTGCCGGGGCGAAGCCGCGCATAAGGGCCAATCACCGCGCCTTGCTTCACAA
>CAIMVB010000439.1 GCA_903844785.1 uncultured Rhodospirillales bacterium
CTTGGTTGAAGAAGTGCGTTTTGACCGCCGCCGCATCACTTCCGATTCATGGGAGAGCTTCCCGATTCTGCGCTTTTCGGAAGTGCCCAGCGTTGAGGTTGCCGTCATCAATCGGCCCGAAGCGCCCTTCCTGGGTGCGGGGGAGGCAAGCCTGGCCCCCACCATCGCTGCCATTGCCGGGGGGATTCACGCAGCGCTTGGTGTGCGCCCGCGCCAATTGCCTTTCTCGCCGGAGAATATCGCCAAAGCTGGCTAGTCTGGACGAAGGCGCGAAGCTGTATCACGCTGCGCCTCAGGATTTAGGTATCGGAGACGCCCATGGCTTCCTTGCTGTTTTCACCGCTGACCATTCGCGGTGTAACCATGCCCAATCGCGTGGTGATGCCGCCGCTTTGCCAATATTCCGCGATCGAGGGTTTGGCGAATGATTGGCATATGGTGCAGCTTGGCCGCTTCGCGGTCGGTGGCTTCGGGTTGATTTTTACCGAGGTGACATCCGTGATGCGTGAAGGGCGTATCACCCATGGTGATCTTGGGCTTTGGTCCGATGCGCATATTGAACCGGTGCAGCGCTTGGCGCGTTTCATCAAAGCGCAAGGCGCGGTGCCGGCGATGCAGCTTGGCCATGCGGGGCGCAAGGGGTCTTCTCAGCGCGCCTTTGAAGGTAATGGGCCGCTTGGTGCGCCGGAAATCGCCAAGGGTGAAAAGCCTTGGCCACTTGTGGGCCCGACCGCAACGGCGATTGGCGAAGGCCATGTGCAGCCAGAGGCGCTGACGAAGGAAGGCATGGCGGATATTCGCGATGCCTTTGCCACCGCTGCACGCCGGGCACTCGCCGCCGGGTATGAGGCGATTGAGGTGCATTGCGCGCATGGTTATCTGCTGCATCAATTCCTCTCCCCGCTCAGCAATACGCGCAATGATGAATATGGCGGTGATTTGGCTGGGCGCATGCGCTTCCCGCTTGAGATTGTGCGCGCCGTGCGTGAGGCTTGGCCGGAAGATCTGCCGCTTTTTGTGCGTATCTCTGCGGTGGATGGCGCTGATGGCGGTTGGGAGATGGAAGATAGCGTGGCCTATGCGCGCGAATGCCAAAAGCTTGGCGTGGATGTGATGGATTGCTCATCCGGCGGCATTGGCGGTAGCGCCACGGGCAGCAAGCGCGTGCCGCGTGGTTATGGTTTTCAGATCCCCTATGCCGCGCAAATTCGGCGCGAACTTGGCATGAAATCCATGGCGGTGGGTTTGATTATCGGCCCGCATCAGGCTGAAGCGGCTTTGGCTGCGGGTGATGCTGACCTGATCGCAGTTGGGCGCGAAGGCATGAATAACCCGAATTGGCCATTGCATGCGCGTGCGGTGCTGGAACCTGGCACAACCGAGGAAGTTTTTGGCTGCTGGCCGCCGCAACATGGCTGGTGGATGGAAAAGCGGGGCGCGGTGCTGAATGCACTTGGCACACCGCCGGCCTAATGATGTTTTGAAATCAAGGAAGGAGACGCAATATGAAACTCGCCTACTCACCCAATAGCCCTTATGTGCGCAAATGCGTGGCATTGGCCATCCAGCGTGGCATCGACAAGCAAATGGAGCTTTGGACGGTTGGCACCACTGACCCGGCACTGTTGCAGGTCAATCCTTTGTCCAAGGTGCCGACGCTTGTTTTGGATGACGGCACCGCGCTTTATGACAGCCCGGTGATTTGCGAATATCTTGACAGCGTCGGCGATGGGCCGAAAATGTTTCCGCCGGCCGGCCCGGCGCGGTGGAAGGCGCTGCGTCAGGAAGCCTTGGGCGATGGTATTCTGGACGCCACTCAACCACGCCGTCGTGAAATTGCGCTGCCGCAGGATGAAGGCCGCCAAACCTATATCGCGCTTCAGCAGGGCAAGGTGAAGGCCGCGCTCGCGGTGTTGGAAGCGGAAGCCGATGGCCTTGGCATGCTGACAACGATTGGTGAAATCACCATTGCTTGCGCGCTTGGCTATATGGATTTCCGTTATCCGAATGAACCATGGCGTCCTGGGCATCCGAAGCTGGAAGCCTGGTATGCGAAGGTATCAGCCATGCCTGCGATGGCGCGCACCGTTCCGCCGGGCTGACGCAAAGTATTCTGCGCGCTGCCGCTTGCGTTCACGCGCGGGTGGCAGCGCGCCAGGCCTTGGCGATATCAATACGGCGCGCGACCCACACCTGATCCCCAAGCGCGGCAAGCCGGGCGAGCACTTTTTCAAAAGCGGGGAAGCGCGCAGGGCGCCCGGCAATACGCAAATGATAGCCGATATTGAGCAAGCGCGGCTTGCCGGCGGCAGCTTCTGCCAGCAGCACATCAAGCGCATCATTCACATATTCCACCATCTCTGACGCGCGGACAAAGCCATTCGGGTGGAAGAACTTCATATCGTTGGTATCAAGCGCATAGGGCAGTACTGAAAGACCTGGATGCTGAGGGTCATCATACGGCACGTCATCATCGAAGGCGTTAGATACCCAAGCGAAGCCGCGTTCCTGAAGCAGCCCCCGCGTCCAGATGCTTTCCGCGCCACGACAGAAAAATCCCTGAGGTGCTTCGCCGCAAGCCTGGGCGATGGCAGCAATACAGCGATCCAGATCGGCGGCTTCGGCTTCGCGTGATGTATAATCCGCCTGCGGGCGCCAAAGCCAACCATGAGCCGCGCCTTCATGGCCGCGTCTTGTAGCCTCCGCAGCAAGGGCAGGTGCCCTTTCGACAGCGCGGCCACACATCAGGAAGGTGGCGGGGATGGCGTGGCGGTCCAGCGCATCCAGCATGCGCCAAAAACCAGCACGCGTGCCATAGGCGAAAATCTGTTCCTGGCCCATATCGCGCACACCAGGTGCCACCACGCTGATGACTTCGCCGATGCGTTCACATTGCGGATCGCCATCGCCCACCTGTTGTTCGGCGCCTTCTTCGAAATTGACAGCCACGGAAACAGCAAGCCGTGCACCATTCGGCCAGCGCATATCGGGCCACTTGCCGCCATAGCCAACCATATCGCGCGTCATGTGAAATCTCCCCTACGGGCATGGCGCCCAAACCAGCATAACGCCGCACCGGCAAGCGGCAGCGTCGCCAAGACCGCGAAAGCATAGCGATAGCCGTGCAATTCCTGGCCCAATAGCGCAATCAGCGGCGGGCCGAGTACCGCGCCGGCAAAGCTGAGTGAAATCACCGCGCCGGATGCCGGCCCCGCTGCCCCAGGGGGCGCAAGGCGCACGCTTTCCGCCACCAATACGCCATTCCAGCCGGCGGTACTGCCGCCAATGGCGATGAACAGCAGCACCAACAGGAAAGTTTCGCTTCCGCCCACCAGCGGCAGCATCATCAGGAAAATACCTGATAGCGCGCCAATCATCATCAATACGCGCTGCCCACCCAGCCTGGTATCCGCGACCAAAGCCCAGCCGATGCGCGACAAGCCGCCGACGACTTGGCAAAGCCCAACCAGCGCGCCAGCGGAAACAGAATCCCAACCGTAATCGCCGATCAACATCGCGACCATATGCGCGCCAAGGCCAATCTGCACCAGCGCATAGCAGGCGGCTGCCAAGCCAATCACGCCAAGGGCCGGCGATTTGAGCAATAATAGCGGCCCGGCCTGTAGCGCTGGCGCGCCCCGATCATCATCCCAGGCGGCGCGCTTAAATTGCAGGCCTATCACCATCATCAGCAACATCGCCGCGGCGATCAGCATGGCGATACGCCAACCTAATATCTCTGCCGTACCGGGCAGCATCAGGCCCGCAAGCGCAACACCGAAAGGCACGCCCATTTGCTTCAGGCCAAAGACCATATTGCGCCGCGCTGGTGGTGCAAGCTTGCCCAGTAATTGCGATGCGGCCGGGTTTGTCAGCCCATAGGCTAGGCCAATCAACATGGTTGCTGGTACGGCAATGGCGATATGCGCGAAACTTAGCAACGCAACGCCCGCCGCCGCAGCGCAAAGCGCGATTTGCGTGGTGCGCGCCGGGCCCCAAACCGCGAGCCAGCGCGGCCCATAGGCGGAAGCGAAAACGGCGCACAGATAAACCAAGCCCACCTGATAACCGATATTGGCGCGCGCAAGGCCAAAATCAGGCGCGGCATAAGCAACCAGCACCGGCAGCGCATAAACCGCCATGGTCGCCAAGGTTTGTGCGCCAGCCAGCAAAAAAAGCGCCAGCGCCAAACCGCTTTGAGTGCTCATGCGCGGCGCGGCCTCAGGCCTGGTGCAGGCCCCGGCGATAGGTGGAAGGTTCCATATCCTTCACCGACTTTGCCCGTTTTTCCAGCCAATAGCTCTGCGCTGGCGGCATGGCATCAAAGGCTGTTTCGACACCAAGCTTACGTGCCGCATCTGTGGGCCAATTCGGATTATAGAGAATCTCCCGCCCGATCGCGACCAAATCCGCATCACCCGATTGCAGAATGCCCTCGGCCTGGTCCGCGTGCACAATCAGCCCTACCGCCATGGTGGCGATATGCGCTTCATGGCGAAGCCGCCGTGCATAGGGCACTTGATAGCCATAGCCGGGGCGCGCCGCCTTGGGCGGGCCGCCGCTGATGCCGCCGGAAGAACAATCCACCACATCAACGCCGGCTGCGCCAACAAGCTGTGCCAGGCGAATGCTTTGTTCCACATCCCAACCTGAATCATCTTCCACGGAAAAGCGCATGAATAACGGCTTATGCGCAGGCCATACGGCGCGCACCGCTTCCACCACTTCAAGCGCGAAGCGCATGCGGTTGCTCTCGGACCCGCCATATTCATCATTGCGCCGATTGGCGGATGGCGAGAGGAATTGATGAATCAAATAGCCATGCGCGCCATGAATTTCCAGCACATCAAAACCAGCGGCGTCAGCGCGCCGCGCGGCATCTGCCCAATGCTGCACCACTTGCGGGATTTCATCGCGCGTCAGCGCGCGCGGCATGGGATCTCCCGCATCGCCAATCTCGGCGCTGGGTCCGACCAATTCCCAGGCTTCCCAATCCGTAATGGCCGGGCTTTGCACCAGCGGCGCGCCACCTTCCCAGGGGCGAAAGCGCCGTGCCTTGCGGCCGGAATGGCCGATTTGAATCGCGGGCACTGAGCCATTGGCGCGAATCAAATCCGCCACGCGCTTCATGCCGGGGATGAAGGCATCATCCCAAAGTCCGGTATCGCCCAAAGTGCCGCAGCCGCGCCGTTCTACCTTGGTGCTTTCAACCATCACCATGCCCGCACCACCCGCGGCAAAGCGGCCAGCATTCATTAAATGCCAATCCGTGATGAAGCCGCGATCCGCCGCATATTGATGCATGGGCGCCACCACAACGCGGTTCTTCAGCGTGACGCCACGATTGGTCCATGGCGTGAAAAGCAAGGGCAAGGTCATGGTGTAATCCTCCGTCCCCGAAGCCTAGGCCAAGGAGGCATAGCTGGACAGAGGGGCTTCAGCCCTTCACATAACCAAGCGCCTGATCCGCCTTACGCCGCGCCGAAGGGCGCTTGGCAGGATCACCAAAGCCACCGCCGCCGGAGGTTTCAAGCCGCACAATATCGCCCTTCAGCAACCGCACGGCATCGCTTTTCGGGGCGATGGGTGTTTCCTGCCCGTCACGAATACGCATCAAGCGCCCAAGGCTGGCTGGTTTGCCGCCTGCTAGGCCATAGGGCGGGAAACGGAAGCGATCCATATTCGCAGTGAAAATCCCGGCAGGGCTATCCACGCGCCATTCGCGAATAAGGCCAAGCCCGCCGCGATATTCGCCATCTCCGCCAGAATCAGGTTTCAGCCCGTAATGCGTGATGGTCAGCGGCATTTGGCTTTCGATCATTTCGATCGGGATATTACTGTTATTATGCATGCCGAAGGACCAGGCATTCACGCCATCCTTGGCTGGGCTGGCGCCGGTGCCGCCAATTTCGATTTCTACCAGCACTTCGCGCCCACCATCCGCCGCTTCGGTCTGGAAAGTGGCAACGTATGAACCGCCATAATAGGCCGCAGGCATCCGATCCGGCAGCGCCTGATGCAGGCAGCCGAACATGACATTGGCCAGCCGATGGCAAACAGCAACGCGATGCGCAACGGATGCCGGCGCGCGGCAGGAGGTGACACTGCCTTCCCGGTGACGAATGCGAATGGGGCGATAGCAGCCCGCATTGGCAGGCATGGCGCCATCAGTCGCGGCGATAATGCTGTAATAAACCGCACAATTGGACATTGCTGGTGTGCAATTGATGGGGCCGCGTTGTTGATCCGCACATTCGGTCAGATCAACCTCAATCTCATCACCCTTGATGGTGATGGAGGCATGTAAGCGCACGGGCTCTCCGGAGACACCATCATCATCGAGGAAATCTTCGAAGCTATAGGTGCCATCCGGCATGGCACAAATGGCGGCACGCATTGCGGCTTCGCTTTGATCCAGGATGCGGCCTGTGGCTTCAATCAGCGTCGCGGCGCCATAGCGCGCGGCGATACGGCGGATGGAAGCGGCGCCGACCTCAAGGCTTGCCAATTGGGATTGCAAATCACCCAGCATCAGCGCGGGCTTGCGGACATTCTGC
>CAIMVB010000440.1 GCA_903844785.1 uncultured Rhodospirillales bacterium
TCTTGCGGGAAGGGTTTGCCGGTGACTTCGGCGACCATTTCCTTATAGCCATCCACCACGCGATGCCATTCGGATGCGGTGAGTTCCGTATCCTCATTCTTTCCGGTGTCGAGCTTCACATGCTCGATAATTTCTTCAAAGCGATGATGGTCCACATCAAGCACAACGGACCCATACATCTGGATGAAGCGCCGATAGGAATCCCAGGCGAAGCGCGCATCACCGGAAGCGGCGACCAGGCCTTCAACCGTTTGGTCATTCAGGCCAAGGTTCAGCACCGTATCCATCATGCCCGGCATGGAAACCCGCGCGCCAGAGCGGACAGATACCAGCAGCGGGCGATGATGATCGCCGAAGTGGTTGCCCACGGCTTCTTCAACGCGCGCCAGCGCCGCGCGCACCTGCGCCGCCAGAGCATCCGGGTATTTCTGCCCGTTTTCGTAATAGGCGGTGCAGACCTCAGTGGTGATGGTGAAGCCTGGCGGCACGGGCAAGCCGATCGAGGCCATTTCGGCCAGGTTGGCGCCCTTCCCGCCCAGAAGATTACGCATATCCGCCCGGCCTTCATTATAGCCGGCGCCGAAGCTGTAGACCCATTGTGTCATGGGGGGGGTTCCTCAGGCTTCAATTTTGGAGAAATCCGCCACGGCATCCATGGCGGCACGAAGTCGGGCGAGCAATCGCAGACGATTGCGGCGAAGTTCCGGCGCCGGATCATTCACGATCACTTTTTCGAAAAAAGCATCCACCGGGGCGCGGAGACCGGCCATGGCTTCCATGGCGCGTTCAAAATCCTCGGCTTCGATATCCAGGCGAATGCGGGTGCCGGCTTCTTCCAAAGTGGCGGCAAGGGCGGCTTCTTCCGGCAATTTCAGCAAATGCGCTTCATAGCCGGTGTCGAAGGCATGGCCGTCGCGCTTTTCTTCGATGCGCAGGATATTCACCGCGCGGCGATGCGCCGCCAGCAGATTGGCGCCGGCTTCGCTTTCGACAAAACCGCGCACGGCATCGGCGCGGGAGAGCAGGCGGTTGAGGTCATCATCCGGCGCCGCGCCAAACACCGCTGTCACCACATCATGCCGCGCGCCTTCGCCACGAAGCTGTACGCGCAGCCGTTCGGCGAGGAAATCGAGCAGGCCGGCGGCGAAGGCAGCGACCAAAGGCGGGTGCGCGCTGCTTGCTGGCACTTGCCAGCCGCTGGCGCGCTTGGCTTCGGCAATCTCCACGCCGAAATCAGGCGCGGCACTGGCATTGGTGGCTTGCGGGAAAAGGAAGAAGGCCTCGCCCATCACATCAGCCAAGGCCAGGCGCAGGCCATTTTCACGAATGATGCGGATCACGCCCAAAGCCGCGCGGCGCAAAGCAAATGGGTCACCGCTGCCGGTTGGCTTTTCACCCACGGCGAAGAAGCCGACCAATTGATCAAGCTTATCAGCCAAAGCGACCGCAATGGCGATGGGCTCATTCGGCACCGCATCACCCGCACCTGCCGGGCGGTAATGTGCAGCGATGGCTTCCGCCACGCGCGCATCCTCACCCTGGCCCAGCGCGTAATAGCGCCCCATCACACCCTGCAATTCTGGGAATTCGCCGACCATGCCGGAAGCAAGATCCGCCTTCGCCAAACGCGCCGCGCGGGCTGCAAGCGCCGCATCCGCGCCCATTCTTTCCGCAATCAGTGCGGCGAGTTTTTCCAACCGCGCCACGCGCTGGCCTTGCGTGCCAAGCTTGGCGTGGAACACCACGCTATCCAGCTTGGGCAGGAAGCCTTCTAGCTTTTGCTTGCGGTCCAAATCCCAAAAAAAGCGCGCATCCGCCAAACGTGCGCGCAGGACGCGTTCATTGCCAGCGACAATCGCCGCACCACCATCAGGGGCGGCGATATTCGCCACCAGCGCAAAGCGTGGCGCGGCCGACCCATCCGGCTTGCGCAGCGCGAAATAGCGCTGATTGACGCGCATGGTGGTGCGCATCACTTCCGGCGGCAGATCCATGAAGGCGTCATCAATCGCACCAAGCAGCGGCACAGGCCATTCCACCAAGCCCGCGACTTCGGTGATCAACGCTTCATCCGGCACCACTTCAAGGCCCAGCTTGGCCGCAAGGCTATTGATGCCATCACGGATCAGCGCTGTGCGATCTTCGGCTTCCAGCACCACATGGCGCGTGGTGAGCGTATTTTTGTAATCGTCAAAATGGCGCGCGCTGAAAGCGCCGGGGGACAGGATGCGATGCCCTTCGGTCAGATCGCCGCTTGTTAGCCCATGGCCATCATCACTGCCCTGGACCAGGGTGAAGGGCACGCTTTCACCATCCAGCACGCACAAAATGCGCTTCAACGGCCGCACCCAGACCATGGAAGATGTGCCGCCCCAGCGCATGGATTTCGGCCAGGGAAAGCTGCGTAGCAAAGCCGGAATGGCGGCGGCGACCAGGGCGCGCGCTTCCACGCTTTGGCCGGGTTTTATCAATACCCAGAATTGCCCCTGTTCCGTAAGCGCAGCCCGTGTGGCGCCATGCTTTTTCAGAAAGCCCTCAATCGCCTGATCCGGCGCGCCAATGCGCGGGCCGCGTTCTTCCTTGGCTTCGGTGGTGACGCTCGGCTTTAATTGCGCGGTCAGGCCAATGCGCCGCGGCCCGTAGAAGCTGCGCGGTGGCGCTTCCAAAAGTGCCGCACAGCTATCAGAGAAAAGCCGGACAAGATCCTCCGCCGCGCGTGCCTGCATGCGCGCAGGGATTTCTTCGCAGAATAATTCAAGCAGCAGTTCAGCCATGGTTTTTGATCGCCGGCTCTATATCGGTTGCGGCGAAATCATCGCCCTTGAACAACAAAGCCTGGCCGCGTTCCTTGGCCAGCGCATAGGAAAAGCAATCGCCGAGGTTCAACCCCGCCTTGTGGCGGCCCTTGCCGTAGCGGCGCCAGGCATCACGGGCAAGGCTTGCATGCGCCGCGGTGAAGGGCACGATTTCGGGACGGATGGCGCCCATTAAGGCATCAAGCTTTTCCGCCATGCCAGGCAGGGTGCGGCCTTCCGCGACAATGGCGGTTTCAAGCAAGGTTGGCGCGGCAATCGCGGTCGCGTCCGTGTCGCGGATCATGGCAGCCAGGCGCTCCGCCTCTGACTCCTTGAACAGGATCGCAACCAGCGCGGAGGAATCAAGGATCATCGCGGCAGACCATTATCATCATAAAGGTCGCGGTGATCACTGGTGACGCCCGGAGGGACGAGTTTGGAAGCTTCCTCCGCGATGGCCATGATAGCGTCGAATTTCCGCTGCCGCGCCGCCTTTTCCCGTGCCAGTTTTTCGGCGACGGCCTCTCGTACCGCGCCGGTCGCGGTGGTGCCAAGCAGGGCGGCTAGCTCTTTCGCCTCCGCAATCAGCGCGGCATCCTTGATGTTCAGCTGACCCATGGCGCACCTTTGGTAGAAACCGCCTGGGATATGGTAGAAGGCCGCGAAAAGCGCAAGATCAGGCCGCCTCGCCGGCCAGCCAGGCCTCGCAGCAGCCCTTCGCCAGCGCCCGCACGCGCCCGATATAGGCGGCGCGTTCTGTCACGCTGATCGCGCCCCGTGCATCCAGCAGATTGAACCGATGCGATGCCTTGATGCATTGGTCATAGGCCGGCAGCGCGAGTTTGCGTTCCAACAAAGCGGCGCATTCGGCTTCCGCATCCTCAAAATGCCGGAACAGCATTTTCGTGTCGGCGGCTTCGAAATTATGCGCGCTATATTCACGCTCAGCCCGCAGAAACACATCGCCGTATTTCACGCCTTCGCCGTTGAAATCCAGGTCATAAACATTCTCGACCCCCTGGATATACATGGCCAGGCGTTCCAGCCCGTAAGTCAATTCGGCGCTGGGTTTCTCGCAGGCAATGCCGCCTACTTGTTGGAAATAGGTGAATTGCGTCACCTCCATCCCATCGCACCAGACTTCCCAGCCCAGGCCCCAGGCGCCCAAAGTTGGGCTCTCCCAATCATCCTCAACGAAGCGGATGTCATGGAGCGCCGGGTCAATGCCAAGCGCGCGGTAGCTTTCAATCAGCAGTGCCTGCGGGTCCGCCGGCGATGGCTTCAGGATCACCTGATATTGGTAATAATGCTGCAGGCGATTGGGGTTTTCGCCATAGCGGCCATCAGCGGGGCGGCGCGATGGCTGCACATAGGCGGCCTTCCATGGCTTTGGGCCAAGGGCGCGTAATGTGGTGGCCGGGTGGAAGGTGCCCGCACCCACTTCCATGTCATAAGGTTGCAGGATCACACAGCCCTGATCCGCCCAAAAGCGATGCAGACGCAGGATGATATCCTGAAAACTGGGCGGCTTGGCGGTCATGGCGGTTCCGGGCTCTGGCGCGGCGGTAGGGTGGGGTGCTCTATAGGCAGGGCATCGCCCCTGGGCAAGGAATCCCGCCATGACAAACGCGCAAGACATTATCGCCGCTTACCTCGCCGCCTTTAATCGCGGGGATTGGCCCGGCATGCTGGCTTGGCTTGCCGATGATGTAGTGCATGAGATCAATCAGGGCGGGGTGGAGCACGGCAAGCCGGCCTTCGCTGCCTTTCTGGACCGGATGGCGCAGTGCTACCGGGAAGAATTGCACGATATCGTGATTATGGCGGGGCCGGATGGCGCCCGTGCTGCGGCGGAATTCAGGGTTGAGGGGCAATATCTGGCCGCCGATCCAGGGCTGCCGTCAGCACATGGTCAGCGTTATTCCCTGCCTGCGGGCGCCTTTTACACCCTGCGCGATGGCAAGATCTCACGCGTCTGCGTGTTTTATAATTTGCGCGATTGGATCGCGCAGGTCGCCGCCTGAAGCCTTGCATTGGGCGCCGCTGAAGTGCTTTCTGGTGCCATGAAGCTTTTATCCGGTCATGCCCGCCTTGCCGGGGTTTTCGGCTTTCCCGTCACCCATTCACGCTCCCCGCGGCTGCATGGGTTCTGGCTGCAACGCTATGGCATTGATGGCGCCTATATCCCGCTGGGCGTGCCGCCAGAACGCTTCGGGCAAGTGGTGCGATCCCTGGTGGATCTCGGCTTTCGCGGCGCCAATGTCACCATCCCGCATAAGCTCGCGGCCTTTGAGATTTGTGATGAAGTGGCGCCCTTTGCCCGCCGCGCCGGCGCGGTGAATACGCTGGTTTTTCGCGATGGGCGGATTGAGGGCTCCAACACCGATGGGTTCGGCTTTCTGGAAAGCATCCGCGAAGCCGCGCCGGGCTGGCGCGCCGATGCCGGTCCGGCGGTGCTGCTCGGTGCGGGCGGCGCGGCGCGGGCCATTGCGGCGGCGCTTTTGGATGCCGGCGCGCCGCGCGTGACCTTGGTGAATCGCACCCCCGCCAAGGCCGAAGCTCTGGCGCGGGATTTGGGCGGGCCTATCAATGTCGCGGATCGGCCGCCGCTGGCTGAGGCTGCTTTGTTGGTGAATACCACCTCGCTCGGCATGCAAGGCCAGCCGCCTTTGGAGATGGAACTTGGCGCCTTGGCGACCAGCGCCGTGGTGGCCGATATTGTCTATGTGCCGCTGGAAACACGGCTTTTGGCGGCGGCGCGGGCGCGTGGCCTGATCGCGGTGGATGGGCTTGGCATGTTGCTGCATCAGGCCCGCCCGGGGTTTGAGGCCTGGTTTGGCGTCGCGCCGCAGGTGGATCAGGCGCTGCGCGATATCGTGGCGGCCGATATTCCAAAACGTGATGGCGCATGAAGATTATCGGCCTCACCGGTGGGATCGGCATGGGGAAATCAACAGCCTCGGCCTGTTTTCGCCGTCATAGGGTGCCGATCTTCGATGCGGATCAGGCCGTGCATCATTTGCAAGCAGTAGGCGGGCGCGCGGTGCGGCCGATTGAAGCGGCCTTCCCAGGCA
>CAIMVB010000441.1 GCA_903844785.1 uncultured Rhodospirillales bacterium
AACGGCTTTTCGCGCTGCGCGCGGCGGCGCGCAAACATACCGTGCCGGTCACGGAATTGCCAAGCTTGCTCGCTAATCTGCGCGCACGCCTGGAAGCGCTGGATGCTGGCGCGGGCGAAGTGGCGACGCTGGAAGCTGCCGAGGCCAAGGCGCGGCAAACCTATCTTGCCGCAGGCGCCAAGCTTTCAGCGGTACGGCGCAAATCTGCCTCGGCGCTGGAAAAGGCGCTCGCCGAGGAATTGCCGCCGCTGAAGCTGGATCGTGCGCGGTTGGTGATTGATATCACTGCGCGCGAAGAAGCCGCCTGGGGCGCGGATGGGCAGGATCGCGTGGCATTTCTGGTCGCGACCAATCCGGGGCAGACGCCAGGGCCGCTAGCGAAAATTGCTTCGGGCGGGGAATTGTCGCGGCTGATGCTGGCGCTGAAGGTAGTACTGGCGCGGGGTTCACCCGTGCCGACGCTAATTTTTGATGAGGTGGATAGCGGCATTGGTGGTGCCACCGCCGCCGCCGTGGGTGAACGCCTGGCGCGCGTGGCAGACCGCGTGCAAGTGCTGGTGGTGACGCATAGCCCACAAGTGGCAGCACGCGGCGCGCGGCATTTCCGCGTAGCGAAGCAGGTGAAAGGCCAGCGCGCGGAAACGCGCGTGGAATTGCTCGACAGGACCGAAAGGCATGAGGAACTGGCCCGCATGTTGTCCGGTGAGACGGTGACCGAAGCGGCGCGCGCAGCGGCGAAAAGCCTGCTTGGGGATGGCGCGTGAAGACCATTCCTGTCGAAGCCTTGAATGAGCTTGATGCGGCAATTGAATTGGCCGCGCTGGCGCGGGAGATTGCCCGGCACGACAAGCTCTATCACGGCAAGGATCAGCCGGAGATTTCAGACGCGGCTTATGATGCGCTGGTGGCGCGCAACCGCGCGATTGAAGCGCGCTTCCCGAATTTGATCCGTACCGATAGCCCATCGCGCCGCGTTGGTGCGGCCGTGGCGGAGGGCTTCGCCAAATCCCGCCATGGCGAGCCGATGCTAAGCCTGGATAATGTATTTTCGCCCGACGAATTCAGCGATTTCTGCAAACGTATCCGCCGCTTCCTGGGGATTGCTGAAGATGGAGCGCTGGCTTTTGTGGGGGAGCCAAAGATAGACGGGCTTTCGATAAATCTGCTGTATGAAAACGGCGTCTTCATCAAGGGCGCCACGCGCGGTGATGGCGCGGAAGGCGAAGATGTCACCGCCAATTTGCTGACCATCCCATCACTGCCGCGCAAGCTGACGCCGCCCTTCCCGGCGCAGATCGAAATTCGCGGCGAGGTGTTTATGGAGAAGGCGGATTTCCTTGGCTTCCGCGCCGCGCAGGAAAAAGCCGCTGAGGCGCGGGAAGCGCGCCGCGCCGCGGGTGAGAAACTTGGCGATGCTATCGTCATTCCTGCCAATCCGCGCAATGCCGCCGCCGGTTCCGTCCGCCAACTTGATGCGCGCATTACCGCGACACGCCCGCTGAAATTGCTCGCCTATGCCATGGGGTCCGCAAGCGAAGCGCCAGCGGAAACGCATCACGCTTTCCTGGATGAATTGCGCCGCTGGGGTTTTGCGGTGAACCCGCTGTCACGCCGGCTGGATAGCGAAGATGTGGCGGAGGCTTTCCAGGCCGAAATCGGCGCGGGCCGTGCCGCTTTGGCGTATGATATTGATGGCGTTGTCTATAAACTTGACCGCATTGATTGGCAGCGCCGCCTTGGCTTTGTCGGCCGCGCACCGCGCTGGGCGGTGGCGTGGTAATTCCCCGCCGAACAGGCGGTGACCTAGCTTCTTGATATTGAAATCCAGGTCGGCG
>CAIMVB010000442.1 GCA_903844785.1 uncultured Rhodospirillales bacterium
GGCCGCACCGTCCTTGATGTTGGGTGCAATTTCATTCTTGTAGATGTCGGCCTGAAGCTCATCAGGCGTTGCCATCATCATCACATCCGCCCACTTGGCGGCGTCCGGCACGCTCATCACCTTCAGCCCATCGGCTTCCACCTTCTTGGCGGTTTCCGAACCCGGCCGCAGTGCCACGGCCAATTCCTTGGCCCCCGAATCCTTCAGGTTCAGCGCATGCGCGCGCCCCTGGCTGCCATAGCCCACGATCACGACCTTTTTGCCCTTGATCAGATTAACGTCAGCATCGCGATCATAATAAACACGCATCGTCAAAACCCTTGTTTTGTCAGTGAATGAACAGACCGCCCTGCAAAGGGCCAGCCCCTAGGAATTCCGCGCGCGAGAATAGCCGCGAAAGCCCAAAATACAAGCGGAAAGGCGAGGAAAGCTCACCGCCGCGCGCCCTGCCTGCGCCGCACCAGAACCGGAACCACCATCACCGCCACCGCCACCGCCAGAATGCTGGCCGAAAGCGGGTGGGTGAGGAAAACCGATGGGTCCCCTTGGCTAATCGACAGCGCCCGCCGGAACTGGGCCTCCGCCATCGGCCCGAGAATGAGGCCAATAATGCAAGGCGCCACCGGAAAATCATGCCGCCGCATCAGGAAACCCATCCCCCCCACCAGCATCAGCAGGGCCAAATCGAACACCGAATTGTTGAGGCTATAAACCCCCAGCAGCGAGAACAGCACAATGCCGCCATAAAGCAGCGGCTGCGGCACCGTCAACAGGCGCACCCAAAGGCCCACGAGCGGCAAATTCAGCACCAGCAACATCACATTGCCGATATAAAGACTGGCAATCAGCCCCCAAACCAGCGTGGACGAACCCGAAAACAGCAACGGCCCCGGTTGGATATTATATTGCTCGAAAGCCGCCAACAAAATGGCTGCCGTGGCCGAAGTGGGAAGCCCCAACGCCAGAAGCGGCACCAGCACACCGGCCACCGCGGCATTATTGGCCGCCTCCGGCCCGGCCACCCCCTCAATGGCACCTTTTCCAAATTCCTCCGGATTTTTCGAAAGCCGCTTTTCCAGCGTGTAGGAAAGAAAGGTTGGAATTTCCGTGCCCCCTGCGGGCAACGCCCCAAAGGGAAAGCCCAGAAACGTGCCACGCAACCACGGCTTCCACGAGCGCGACCATTCAGATCGCGTCATGAACAACGAGCCACGCACAGGCAAAATCTCGGCATTCCGCAAATGCGGCTGCGAGGCCATGAACAAAGCCTCACCCACTGCAAAAAGGCCCACCGCCACCACCACAATGTCGATGCCACGCAACAGGCTCATCTGGCCAAAATAAAGTCGCGGCTGGCCGGTCAGCACATCCGTTCCCACAAGCCCGAGCGCAAGCCCCAGCATCAGGCTGGCAAAACCGCGCGTGACAGAGCTTCCCAAAAGCGAGGAAACGGTCGTGAAGGCCAGCACCATCAGGGCAAAATATTCCGCAGGCCCGAACAACAGCGCCAGCTTCACAAATATGGGTGCCAAGAATGTGAGCAGCAAAGTACCCAGCGTGCCCGCCACGAAAGAGCCAATGGCGGCAGTGGAAAGGGCTGCCGCCCCACGCCCCTGCCGCGCCATAAGATTTCCCTCAATGGCCGTCATGATGGAGCCAGATTCGCCGGGTGTATTGAGCAAGATCGACGTCGTCGAGCTGCCATACATCGCCCCGTAATAAAGCCCCGCGAACATGATGAAACTGCCCGTCGGATCGAGCTTGCTCGTCACCGGCAACAATAGCGCGATGGTGAGTGCCGGCCCAATGCCCGGCAAAATGCCAACCAGCGTGCCCAGCGTCACCCCGATGAGCGACCACATCAAATTAATGGGCGTGAGTGCGGTGGCAAAGCCATCCATCAGGGAAAACAGGGCATCCATCTCACAGCAACCCCTTCAATATGCCCTGCGGCAATCCGATGCCAAGCCCGTAACGGAAACCCACATAGGCCGAAAGCGCCAGCACCAGCCCCACCACCAGATCACGCACATATTGGCGGCTGCCAAAAGCATGAGCGATGGTCAAAAACAGAATGAGCGCGCTGAACACAAAGCCCAGCGGCTTTAGGATGAAATATTGCGCGGCCAACGCCACGCTGATCATTGCCACGGCCTTCCAATCCGTCACCGGCTGCACATGCACGCGGATGGGTTCGCGCACCGCTTCCCACACAAGCCGCAAGCCAACGAGCGCCATGCCGCTGGCAATGAGATAGGGAAATACCTGCGGCCCCACGCGCGCATAAGACGGCGGCACCTGCAGGCTCGCCGCGTCAAAGGCCACAAGGCCTGCAAGGGCCATAAATCCGAGGCCGATCGCAAGACCGGCCCCGGAGATTTTCATGGGCGTATTCACCAACCGGCCCGGGTTACTTCACAAGGCCGATGGTCTTGAGAACTTCCGTCACACGGGCATTTTCTGAAGTGATGAGCGCAGCAAAATCATCCCCGGGCAGATAGAGATCCGTCCAGTTCTTTTCCGCCAGCACCTTCTTCCAAGCATCCGACTTCACGGTCTTATCCACCGTGTCCAGAAGGGCTGCCTTGTCGGCATCGCTGATGCCAGGAGCAGCCACAATGGCGCGCCAGTTGGCCAATTCAACTTCCACGCCCTGCTCCTTCAGGGTGGGCACATCAATGCCCGCCTGCCGTTCCGGCGCGGAAATGGCCAGCACGCGCAGTTCACCCGCCTGAATCTGGCCCGCCCATTCGCTATAACCGCTGATACCCGCCGCCACATGGCCGCCCATGATGGCCGCCAAGGCTTCACCGCCACCGGAGAAGGGCACATAATTCAGCTTGGTGACATCACCCCCAACAGCCTTCACGACAAGACCCGCCAGAATGTGATCCGTGCCACCGGCAGAGCCGCCACCAATGGCAACCGCACCCGGATCGGCCTTCAGCTTCGCCGTCAGATCAGCCAGTGTTTTTATTTCGGAATTGGCGGGCACCACGATCACCAGATATTCACCCGTCAGCCGGGCGATGGGTGTCGTCTGGTCGAGGGTCACGGCTGAATTATTGGTGAGGATCGCACCGACCATCACAAGGCCGTTCACCATCATCACCTTGCCATTGCCCTTTTCCTGATCGGCAAGCTGAGCCAGGCCCACCGTGCCACCGGCACCAGCCACATTTTCCACGGTCACATTCTTGGAACCGTTGGCGGTAATCACATCCGACAAGGCGCGCGCCGTCTGGTCCCAACCGCCGCCGGGCTTGGCTGGCGCAATGATACGCAAATCATCCACCGCATAAGCCGGTGCAGCCACGCCGAATGTGAAGGCAGCAGCCAGCACCGCCGCGCAAGCCAAAAGCTTCCGTCTATTCATCTTCTTCTCCCTGAATGTTGTTTTGGAATACTCGCCTTGATTGCAAGATGTGATTATACTCACTCAATAATTGAGGCGTGTCATCAAGCAATGAAGCGAAATGAGCAGAAAAATGCGGCTTGGGCGGAAAACTTCAGGCCCCGAAAGCGTCCCACAAAAGCTTGCAGCCCAAAGCCCCGAGGAAAGCCCCCGTAATACGGTCAATCCAGCTTTTAGCCGCCACATAAAACCGCCGCACCGCAGGAGTGCCGAAAAACAAGGCAACCGCCGAATACCACCAAACCTCGTTGAAGCTCACAATCGCAATAAGCGACAGGCTCATCCACAAGGGCACATCA
>CAIMVB010000443.1 GCA_903844785.1 uncultured Rhodospirillales bacterium
CCGATAATGGCGACATGCAACTGGCCAGGGCGCACCGCTTCAGGCTGGCTATTGGCGCGGAGACACGCATTGACCAGGCGGCGATGAAAGCGGCTTGCCTGCGTGACGTTTTCCAGCGGCACGGCATGTTCGGCGGCACCCGGCGTGCCGAAATCATTGGTCACGCTGCCGATGCACATCACCAGCGTGTCATAGGGCACGCGGCTTGGTGGCGTGACCTGGCGGCCCTCATCATCAAAGGTGGCGCCAACCAGGACTTCGCGCGCTTGCCGGTCAATGCCCGTCATGGGGCCGAAGCGGTAGGTGAAATGGTGGTTATGGGCCTGGCGCAGATAGTGAAGTTCATGCCGGTCCCGATCGAGGCTGCCGGCGGCGACCGCATGCAAAAGGGGCTTCCACAAATGCGTGCGGGCGCGTTCTATCAACGTAACCTCAGCGGCGCCGCCGCCAGCATAGCGGTGGCCAAGCCTGGTCACGAGCTCGAGCCCCGCCGCCCCGCCGCCGACCACGACAATGCGATGAGGGTTTGTCGCGCCTTTTGAGGGGCTCATGCCGGCTACTCCGCTGCGTCTCAGGACACCTTTGGGCTTGGTTGGGCATTCGATCAAGCGCGAATAAGGGACTCTGCCCCCCTCATTTCGACGCGACCCTTGCCCTCTCGCCCCCAGATGCGCATCTTCCGTCCGAACAAAGGAAGCCCCCGTGATCGCCCTGCCCGCCCCCAAGCCCGATATCCTCGCCCGCCGGGGAGAGATCATCGCCGCACTCCGTGCCCTGGTGCCGGGTGATGGCGTGATTGAGGAAGCGATCCGCCTGAAGCCTTATGAAACCGATGGGCTTTCCGCCTATCGGCAAATGCCATTGGCAGTGGTGCTGCCTTCTTCCACGGAACAGGTCGCTACCGTGCTGCGCTACTGCCATGAACAGGGCATTCGCGTGGTGCCGCGCGGTGCGGGCACCAGCCTTTCCGGCGGCGCGCTGCCTTTGGCCGATGCTGTGGTCATCGGCCTGATGCGGCTTAATGCAATTCACGAAATCAACTACGCGGATCGCTATGCCGTGGTGGGCGCGGGGGTGACGAATATCGGCATCACCAAGGCGGTAGAGGCCGAGGGGTTTTTCTACGCGCCCGATCCATCTTCGCAATTGGCCTGCATGATCGGCGGCAATGTGATGATGAATTCCGGCGGCGCGCATTGCCTGAAATATGGCGTCACGGCGAATAATCTGCTCGGCCTGAAATTTGTCACCATTGAAGGCGAAGTGCTGGATATCGGCGGCACTTATCTGGATGCGGCGGGCTATGATTGGCTGGGGCTGATCACCGGCAGTGAAGGGCAATTGGGCATTGTGACGGAAGTCACCGTGCGTATTCTGCGCAGCGCCGAAGGGGCGCGCGCCATGCTGGCCGCCTTCAATTCCATTGAAATCGCCGGTGCCGCTGTGGATGCCATTATCGGCAGCGGCATTATTCCCGTGGCGCTGGAATTCATGGACAAGCCCTGCATCCATGCCTGCGAAGCCTTCGCCCATGCCGGCTATCCGCTGGATGCGGAAGCCATGCTGATCATTGAAGTGGAAGGCAGCATTGCAGAACAGGATGCGCTGCTGGCGAGCATCAAGGATATTTGCGCGCGCTTTGATCCCATCAGCCTGAAAGTGGCCGAAAGCGCCGAACAAAGCCTGGCTATTTGGAAGGGCCGCAAGGGGGCCTTTGGTGCTGTGGGGCGGATAAGCCCTGATTACCTTTGCATGGATGGCACTATCCCAACCAGCGAATTGCCGCGCGTGCTGAGGCGCATTGGCGAAATGAGCGATCAATACGGGCTGAAAGTGGCCAATGTATTCCATGCCGGCGATGGCAATCTGCACCCGCTGATCATGTTTGACGCGAATGACGCCGATAGTTTCCGCCGCGCGGAAGCCTTTGGCGCCGATATCCTGAAGCTTTGCGTTGAAGTGGGCGGCTGCCTGACTGGTGAGCATGGCGTTGGCGTTGAAAAGCGCGATTTAATGAATGTGCAATTCCAGACGCATGAATTGGCGCAGCAGCGCGCCATCAAATCGGCTTTTGATCCAGACTGGTTGCTGAACCCCGCCAAGGTGTTTCCGCTTCAAGCAGCACCTCAGCCCGCAATGGCGGCGGAATGAGCATGATGATCGCGCCCCCGGATGAAGCTGGCATCATCGCGGCCGTGCAAGCAGCGCGCGCAGCGCGTGAGCCCCTTGCGATTGAAGGCCAGGGGTCAAAGCGCGGCTTATTGCGCCCGGTACAGGCAGCGCGCAGCCTTTCCACGCGCGCGCTTTCCGGCATTACGCTCTATCGCCCCGCTGAATTGATCATCAGCGCGCAGGCCGGCACGCCCTTGGCTGAAATTGAAGCCGCATTGGCGGAAAAGGGCCAGCAGCTGATTGCTGAATCGCCCTATTTCAATGCGGTTTTCGGTACCTCCGCACCGCCCAGCATAGGCGGTGTGGTAGCGGCAAATCTCTCTGGACCGCGACGCATTACCTGGGGCGCCACGCGTGATCATGTGATGGGGCTGCGCTTCATCAATGGCGCGGGTGAGGCGATACGGTCTGGTGGGCGCGTCTTGAAAAACGTCACCGGGCTTGATTTGTGTAAGCTGCTTTCGGGTTCCTACGGCACGCTTGGCGTCATTACAGAAGTGACGTTGAAGGTACTGCCCAAGCCTGAAACCAGCGCGACGCTGCTGATTGAAACGCCGGATCTTACGGGCGCGATCGCCGCGCTTTCGGCGGGGCTTGGCAGCCCCTTTGGTGTTTCTGGCGCAGCGGCGCTGCCCACCCAGGGCCATGTGGTTGCCGCGCTAAGGCTTGAGGATTTCGCGGCATCGGTTGCTTATCGGATGGATAAGCTTGCCACCTTGCTTGGCAGCTTTGGCGCCCAGCGCGTGATTGAAGATGCGGAAAGCCGCGAATTTTGGCGGGGCGTGCGGGAAGTGGCACCGCTTGCGGCCATGCCGGAAGATGCCATCTGGCGCGTTTCAGTACGCCCTTCCGCGGGGCCGCAGATTGCCGCGGTAGCAAGCGCCATTGGCGGGCGCGTCATGCTGGATTGGGGTGGTGGCTTGGTTTGGATCGCGGCCAGCCCGAATATGGCCAACCATGCCGCCATCAGCAGCGCGGCGCAGGCACAAGGTGGGGCGGCCATGCTGTTCCGTGCGCCGGAAGCCTTGCGCCTTGCTGTACCCGTGCTGCCGGAAGAAGCCGCGCCCATTGCCAAAATTGGCGCGCGCGTGAAGGAAGCGCTGGATCCGGGTGGTTTATTCAACCCTGGGCATATGCGCGCCGCCTAACCCGCAAGCCCTATGGCAGTTTGGTGGTGCCTGCAGCGCGGATGATGCCTGCTGGCCGCGCTGCCTTTTCGGCAATGCCGCTAATGCCCTGGCGGCGGGCCAATTCGGCCCAAACTTCTTCGGGCTTGATGCCGGCATCCACCCACATCACCACCAAGTGATAAAGCACATCAGCCGATTCCAGCACTGTCGCAGCACGATTGCCGATGGTTGCTTCAATGACACATTCCACAGCTTCTTCGCCGAATTTCTGGGCGACCTTTGCGGTACCGCGCGCCATCAGCCGGGCGGAATGGGATGAAGCGACATCGCCCGCCAGGCGGCGCTGTTCCACTGTTTGCCAAAGCTCATCAAGAATCTTGGCATCCGCACCAACGGGCGAAATATTCAATGGCTGCAGGACGCGCGCTTCAACCTTGCGGATACGCTTTGGCAGTTTCGCGCCTTTGGCCTTGAGCCCGCCGGGCAGCGGCAAAGCCGCTTTCTTCTTGGCGGCCTTGGCAGCTTTTTGCTTGGTGCCCGGCTTTTTCTTGACCTTGCTTGTTGCCTTCAGCTTAGTCGGCGATTTTACCTTTGTGGATTTTGTGGTCTTGGCCATTTACGCGGCCTCCTGCTGATGCGGGACGGGGCGGATGGGAAGGCCCGCGGCCGCAAGCGCCGCTTTAGCCTCGGCAATCCGGAAAACCCCGTAATGGAACACACTCGCCGCCAGCAGCCCCGTGGCGCCGGCGCGCGCACCTTCAACAAAATGGCGCAATTCACCAACACCGCCCGAGGCCACAATGGGCAGCCTAGTCGCGGCGCGCACAGCCCCTGTCAGTGCCAGATCAAAGCCCTGCTTGGTGCCATCACGATCCATGGAGGTGAGCAGGATTTCACCGGCGCCCAGGGCTTCGATCTGCTTGGCCCAGGCGATGGCATCAATGCCAGTGCCGCGCCGCCCGCCATGGGTGAAGACTTCCCAGCCACCGCCAACGTCACGGCGGCGCGCGTCAATTGCCACCACAATCGCCTGGCTGCCGAAAGCCTCGGCGGCGCGGCGCACAAGATCAGGGTCCGCGACAGCGGCGGAATTGATGGAAACCTTATCAGCCCCCGCCAGCAAAAGCCGCCGCGCGTCTTCCACGCTGCGCACACCACCACCCACGGTCAGCGGGATAAACACCTCGGCCGCAGTGCGGGAGACAACGTCCAGAATCGTATCCCGGTTTTCGGAGGAAGCAGTGATATCAAGGAAGGTGATCTCATCCGCGCCTTCCTGGTCATATTTGCGCGCCTGTTCAACCGGATCCCCGGCATCGCGCAGTTCCACGAAGTTCACGCCTTTGACGACGCGACCATCCTTCACATCCAGACAGGGGATCACACGAAGCGCGAGCAAAGGTCCTCAACATCTGTTTTGGTTGTTAGAATCACGACCTTGGCAAGCCAAAGCCTGGAATCGCGATGCGCCTGAATGATCCAATGGTCAAGCCCTGCTCTGCAAGCCTTGCGGGATACGAAGTACGGCGCCACATTTCCCCAATGGCCAGAAAGGGCAAACCTGCTGCCGACAAGGGCGGCGATTATCTGACCGGGCATTTGCTGATTGCGATGCCGGGCATGGACGACCCGCGCTTTGCACAAAGCGTGGTCTGCTTGTGCAGCCATTCCGCCGAAGGGGCGATGGGGCTGATGGTGAACCGCCCGCTGGACGGCCTGCCCTTTGACAAGTTGCTGAAGCAGCTTGACCTGAAGCCCGTGCCTTCTCAGCGGCAAATCCGGCTTGTTTCCGGCGGGCCGGTGGAAGCCGGGCGCGGCTTTGTGCTGCATACCGATGATTGGTCTGCGGAAGGCAGCGTCGCCTTTGGCGCCGGCCTAGCGCTGACCGCCAGCGTGGATATCTTGAGTGCGATTGCCGGCGGCGGTGGCCCGCGTGAAGGCTTGCTTGCGCTTGGCTATGCCGGCTGGGCGGCAGGACAATTGGAAGAGGAAATTCAGCGCAATTCCTGGCTGAGTGTGCCGGCGGATGAAGCGCTGCTTTTCCACGAAAATGCCAATACCGCCTGGCAGGCGGCGCTGGCGAAGCTGAAGGTCAATCCGGCTTGGCTGTCCTCGGCCGCCGGTCACGCATAAGGGCCGCGCGCATGCAGATATCCGCCATTCCTTTTGACACCACGGATTGGTCCAAAATTGAACCCACGCGCCATGCGGGCACCACAGGGGAAGCGCTTTGGCGCACCCGCCATGTGGGCCCTGCGGAAAACCAAATCCGCGTGCGCATGGTGGAATATACGCCGGGTTATGTTGCAGATCATTGGTGCCAGAAGGGCCATGTGCTGCTGGTGCTGGAAGGCGAATTGGAAACCACACTCGCCGATGGCCGCGTATTTTTGCTGAAGCCCGGTATGTCCTATCAGGTGGCGGATGGGGCGGAAGCGCATATGTCCCGCACCATCACCGGCGCCAAGCTTTTCATTGTGGATTGAAGCCCGCGCTTACCAGCGCAGGCTCCTCAGCGCGGCGAGCGGCGCCACTTTTTCCGCCACCGCCACGGCCGCCAAAGCCTCAGGGCTTGGGTCTGCGCCATGCGCTTCTCCGGCCAGGCCCGTCAGCGCCCAAAGCGCATCAATGCCGGCGGCTTGCGCGCCCGCTAAATCGGTATGGGGGCTATCGCCAATCGCCAGCACGCGGGCTTTCGGGATCGGCCCCAGTATTTCCATGACGGGTTCATAAACCGCCGGGTCGGGTTTGCCGATTTCGAGCACATCGCCGCCGAATTCGCGGTAAAGATCGGCCAGCGCGCCAGCGCAAATTACCTTCTCCCCCGCCACCATCACATGCCGATCCGGATTGACGCAGAGCATGGGCAGGCCGGCATCGAAACAGGCGCGCAATATTGCACGATAGGGTTCCGCGCTTGTGGTGCCACCATCGGCATCAGGGCCCGTATTCAGCAGGAAATCCGCCTGGCCGGGTTCGCGCATAATTTCCGCCGCGCCATCTTCCACCACTGAAAGATCGCGTTCCGGCCCAATATGGAAGACCCGCCGGCCAAGCTTTGCGAACCAGGGGTGTTGCGCTTCCTTCATCAATCTCCAGGAAGCCTCACCGGAGGACATGATGCCATCATAAAGACCGCGATCGAGCCCCATCCGGTCCAGCATGCCCTGCACGAACCAGGCGCGGCGCGGCGCATTGGTCAGGAAGACAATGCGCTTGCCGCGCGCCTTCAGCGCGGCCAGGGCTTCCGGCACGCCGGGATAGGGTTTGCGTCCATCATGCACAACGCCCCAAAGATCCAGCACATAGCCGTCATACCGATCAGCGATATCGGCGATACCATCCAGAATTTGCATCACGCATCCTTGCCGACAGCGTCGGCGACCGAAGTGAAGCCATCACGCGCCAGCAGCGCCGCCAAGCCATCGAGGATTTGGCGCACCAGCACCGGCCCGGCATAGGCGAAGCCAGAATAGAGTTGCACCAGCGAAGCGCCGGCGCGGATTTTCGCATAAGCCTGGTCGGCACTGGCAATACCGCCCACGCCGATCAAGGCAAGCCGGCCTGCAGCAAGCCGAAAACAGCGCCGCAAGACTTCCGTGGAGAGGTGGAAAAGCGGCGCGCCGGAAAGCCCACCTGCCTGGTCCTTCAATGGGGAATGCAGCGAAGCCGGGCGGGTGATGGTGGTATTGGAAATGATCAAGCCAGCAATGCCCTGCGCCACGCAGGCTTCCACAATGGGGCCTAGCGCTTCATCGGCCAGATCAGGCGCGATTTTAACGAATAAGGGCGGCCGCTTGGCCAAGGCGGCGCGACGCACATTGATGGCGGCCAGAATGGCGGCAAGCCGTTCTTCACCCTGCAAATCCCGGAGCCCCGGCGTATTGGGGGAGGAGACATTGACGGTGACGTAATCCGCATATGGCGCAAGCGCTTCGTAAAGCGCCGGGTAGTCGCGTTCCGGATCAGCGCCTTCTTTGTTGATGCCGATATTGGCGCCAAAAATCCCGGGCAAGGGCCTGGGCAGCGCTTTTAGCCGCGCCAGATAGGCATCAAGCCCGCCATTATTGAAGCCCATGCGATTGATCACCGCCTGATCTTCCATCAAACGAAACAGGCGCGGGCGTGGATTGCCTGGCTGCGGCCGGGGCGTGACCGTGCCAGCTTCCATGAAACCAAAGCCGAGGCGAAGAAGAGGCAGGACCGCATCCGCATTCTTGTCAAACCCAGCAGCAAGGCCGAGCGGATTGCGGAAATTAAGGCCAGCGACTTCGGTCATCAGGCTCAGGTGATCCGCGCCGCGGTCCCGGCCCGCCAGGCCAAGGGCCAGGGCGCGCAGCGCGATACCATGGGCGGTTTCAGCATCCATACCGCGCATGAGCGGCATGAGGGCAGAGGCGATTGCAGGGGTCATGGACCCCCTTCTGCCCTGGACTGAGGCGCGGTGAAAGCCCAAAGCGCAGGGGGCGGGCGCTTGGGGCCTTAGTCAACCCGCAGGGTGCCATGGATCGCACTTCTTGCGATGGAGAATATTGAATTTGGGACGGGAGATGACTGTTTCCAGAACCGTGCAGCGCTCCACGCAAAACCATGCTGCTCTGGCTGGCCAAAAGCAAGCTTCACGTTAATCATTGTTGTAATGCTGTCTTTGGATTATGTTGTTGCTATTACTCAAGCATTTTGGGGCGTTGAGAGGGGTTGTGCCAGCTTTCCGCTGCCTTGCCGTTTATGCCGATGAAGCTGCCCCTTCCGGCTGCCATTGCGCTGCCTGCTAGGAAGAAGGGAAGCCAGCCGCGGCCGAGGTGTTGAGCACCGTGTCTGCCGATCCTGCCATGGATGTCCCGGGCGACCCGACATCCAGTTTTGCGATTGCTGTCGGGGTGCCGCTGAACGGCGTTTTGGAATTCGCAACTGATCACGATTGGTATCGGGTGGAACTCGTGGCCGGCACGCGATATAGAATCACGCTGGATGGCTTAGCCTTTGATGAAAATATCGCGCTTGAAGATCCTTATATTTATCTGCGGCGCGCCGATGGGTCTTTGATCACTGAAGATGATGATGCTGGGCCAGGGCGGAATTCCCTGCTGAATTGGATCGCGCCCGCAAGCGGAGTCTATTACCTTGATGTGGGTGCCTGGGATGAGCGTTATGTCGGCGGCTATCAGCTTTCGATCAATGAATTCGTCGTGCCGCAGTATAGCCTGGACCAGATCGCTGATTTCTTGACCTCTGGCTACTGGGGCGGCCCTGGTCATCGCTGGGATACCAGCGCCGATAATATCATCACCTATAACGTCACGGCGCTCACCAGCGCTGGGCAGTTTCTGGCGCGCGCGGCCTTTCAGGCCTGGGCTAATGTGACCAATCTGGTTTTTCAGGAAGTCACTTCAGGGGGCGATATTCCATTTGACGATAATCAATCTGGCGCCTTTGCTGCCGGCAGTTGGAGCAATGGGCTGATCGCCTCCATGCGGGTGAATATCAGTACCGGATGGCTCGCGAGTTACGGTACCACAATCGATAGCTATTCCTTCCAAACCTATGTTCATGAAATCGGCCATGCGCTTGGGCTTGGCCATGGCGGCCCTTATAATGGTTCCGCAAGCTATGGGCTGGATAACAGCTACAGCAACGACATCTGGTCCTATACGATCATGTCGTATTTCGATCAGGCGGAAGCGGGGTTCGGCAGCTATCGCTACGTCATGGGCCCAAGCCTTGCCGATATCCTGGCCGCGCAAAATCTTTACGGCGCCAATGCCGCGTTCAATGCCAGCAATGAGGTTTACGGACATAACGCGACTGCCGGATCACTTTATGATTTCACAGCCTATGCCAATCCACCCGCCTTCACCATTTACGATACGGGCGGCGCCGATACGCTGGATGCTTCTGGCTATAGCCAAAATCAGATTATTGATCTGCACGCCGAGGCCTTTTCTTCCATCGGTGGGCTTACCAACAACATCACCATCGCCCGTGGTGTTGATCTGGAAGCCGCGCGCGGCGGTGATGGTTCAGATAGCATCCTTGGCAATGGCGGCAGTAATTTCCTCTGGGGTAATGCGGGTGCCGATACGCTGATTGGGGATGCAGGGGTCGATACACTCTCGGGCGGGCCGGATGATGACAGGCTGGATGGTGGGGCGGGTGACGATAGCGCCCTTGGCGATGCAGGGGATAACATCATCTCCGGCGGGAATGGACAGGATACGCTGATGGGCGGCTTGGGCAGCGATAGCCTTTTGGGGGGCGCAG
>CAIMVB010000444.1 GCA_903844785.1 uncultured Rhodospirillales bacterium
ACGCTGACGCATTATCGCGCCACCCCGCTTGGCCTTGAAGAACGCGAGCCCCCGGTCTGACCCGCCCGTCACACCCATTAATCATCATCGCAGGAGAGCCCCTATGCTGCGCCGTGAATTTCTTGCCCTTCCGGGCTTGGCCTTATTGCCTCGTTTCGCAATTGCCCAATCGGATCAGCGCCCTGCAATCACGATTGCTGTGCAGAAAATCGTCAATAGCAATACCTTGGAGGTATTGCGCGAACAGTCCAACGTAGGTGAGCGCATTTTCTTCACCTCACTTTGGGAAGGGCTGCTGGGACGGAATTGGCTCGGCAATCTGGAAACAATGCCCAGCCTCGCTACGGAATGGCGCCGTATTGATGATCGCACGGTTGAACTTTCCCTCCGCCGGGGCGTGATATTCCATAATGGCGATGAGATGACGGCTGAGGATGTGGCATTCTCCTTTGGGCCGGAACGAATGTTCGGGACCGGCACGCCTGGTACCCCTGCCGGCGGTACACTTTTCACACGCATTCCTGGTCAAGGGCCGCAAGGCAAGGAACTGCCCCCCGAAGTTGTGGCCGTTTCCCGGCGTATCTGGCCGGCCCTTGAGAAGGTTGAAGTGGTTGATCGTTACACCGTACGATTCGTGAACCGGACGCCGGATGTAACCATGGAAGGGCGGCTTTCCCGGTATGGCAGCGACATCTGTTCACGTCGTGGCTTTAATGAAGCTGCAAGCTGGCTTGATTGGGCGCGTAAGCCTATCACGACAGGCCCTTATATGGTGGCGGAATTCCGCCCTGATGTCTCGCTGACGCTGGTCGCGCATGATCAATATTGGGGCGGACGCCCACCCTTGCGGCAAATCCGCTTTGTTGAAGTGCCGGAAGTCGCTTCACGCCTGAATGGCTTGCTGTCGGGCGAATATCAATTCGCCTGCGACATGCCGCCTGATCAGATTTCCGGCATTGAACGTAACCGTGCTTTTGAAGTGCAAGGCGGGACAATCCTGAACCATCGCCTTACGGTGTTTGACAAGAACCACCCCCAGCTACGTGATGCGCGGATCAGGCGCGCCATGACGCATGCCATTGATCGGCAGGCCATTGTTGACAGTCTTTGGGCTGGCCGCACCGTGGTGCCGAAGGGTCTGCAATGGGAATATTATGGCGATATGTTCCATGCGGATTGGGCGGTGCCCGCCTTTAATTTGAATGAGGCGCGGCGTCTGTTGCGTGAGGCGAATTACCGCGGTGACCCGATCCCCTATCGTCTGCTGAACAATTACTACACCAACCAGAATGCCACGGCCCAAGTGCTGGTTGAAATGTGGCGTCAGGCTGGGATCAATGTGCAGATCGAAATGCGTGAGAATTGGGCGCAGATCTTCTCCCGCGAAACCCCCCGTGCGTTGCGGGATTGGTCCAATAGCGCGCCCTTTAATGATCCTGTCTCCTCCATCGTGAACCAACATGGTCCAAGCGGTCAGCAGCAGCAGGTTGGCGAATGGACGAATGAGGAATTCAACCGTCTATCCGCTGAACTTGAAACCAGTACGGATCGTCCGCGCCGCCGCGCCGCGTTCCGCCGGATGCTGGAGATTGCGGAACGCGAAGATCCTGCCTTCACCGTGCTGCATCAGAACGCGACCTTTACCGCCAAGCGGCGCGATACGCGCTGGAAGGCAAGCCCGGCCTTCGCCATGGATTTCCGGCCTGGCAATTTTGGGGGTTAAGGTGATGTTACATCGTCGTAGTTTTCTCGCTACTCCAGCTGCCCTTTTGGGGGCGCCACTTGCGGCGCCTGCCCTGGCGCAGGCCGATAATCGCCCCACGCTCA
>CAIMVB010000445.1 GCA_903844785.1 uncultured Rhodospirillales bacterium
CCAAAGGGCACGCCGCGCGCCATGGCCATGCGGATGATGGGCCATGACGTTGCCGTCATTGTCAAAAAAGGCATGGGGTCGCGCCGGTCCCAACTGACGTCACGCGTGGTGAAAAGCTGGCGCAGATTTTCGCGAAACGGGCCGCGGCGAAATAGCGACATCTGCGTTTCCGTCAACGCTGAATAGAATTGCTGCAGGCGGGTTTCAGGCCGGTAGCGCGGCGTGAATCCTGGTTCCAGCACGGCGCGCGCGATATCGGCGCGTTCCCAAAAATGCAGGCCGCTGGTGGTGCGCGGGTTACATTCAATCCCCCAGGGCTGGCCGGCCTCATCCAGTATAATGTCGAAGGCGATGAAGCCGGTCCATTTTGCGGCGGCGATGAAACGCGCGATCCAATCTTCAATCGCCGGGTGTTCCACGCGCTCAAAGGCAACCGCGACTGAGCCGGATTTCTGCGCCGCACGATAGATCACAGTGGATGAGACGCGCCCGTCATGCGCGATGGAACAGGAACTATATTCCGCACCTATCACGCAGCGCTGCACAATGGCGGGGATGGCGGGATCAGGCGCGGGCAAGGCGCTGCCGGCGGGCAGCAAGCGCACGCCACGACCAGAACAGGAATGCACCGGCTTGACGACGAAGGGGCCGGATTGCGCCAAAGCCTCGGCCGCCGGGTCACCCAGCGCATGGGTTTCCGGCACGGACATGCCCCAAGATGCTGCCTGTTGCGCGAAGCCGTGCTTGTTATGCAGGCGCAGCAGGCTTTCCGGTGGCATGGTGAAAAGCCGCGTGCTGGCGGGCAGGCTTTCGCGCAAAAACGCCACATGCATGGTTTCTTCCGAGACCGGCAACACAAGGTCTATCTTTTCTGCCGCAACAATCCTGTGCAGATCGGCAAGATAGGCGTTCTTGTCCTGCGCGGGCGCGGTTACCTGATAGCTGCGCGCGACCAAGCGCGAAGCACCAGCCAAATGGCGCTTGAAGGGTTCCGCCACCACAACGCGCCAGCCAAGATCAGCAAAGCCACGCGCTACATCTAGCGCCTTGGGCAGGCGCCCGAGTGTCAGCAGCAGATTGCCCTTCATGCGCGGCGCGTGACGCGGCACATGACCTGCCGCGCCGGGCGCGTGGTGAGCCTTGCGGCGGGGCGCACATCACCAGGCGCTTCGATATGAAAATCGAAATCGCGAAATAGCCGCGCAATCAGCAGCACTGCTTCCACCTGCGCGAAGGCCGCCCCTGCGCAAACCCGCGGACCGATGCCAAAGGGGATATAGGCGCCCGTGGTCATTTCCGCTTCGCGTTCCGGCAGGAAGCGATCCGGGTCGAACACATGCGGGTCACGCCAATAGGATTTATGGCGATGCAGCACCCAGGGCGCCACCATAATCAGCGCACCCTTCTTCACCGGGTAATCACCAATGCGCGTTGCCTCATTCGCCACGCGCGGTAGGAAGGTAATGGGGGGGTAGAGTCTCAGCGTTTCGCGAAACACATTGCGCACAAACAAAAGCTTGCGCGTGTGTTCAAAAAGGATGGGGCCCGGCCCGACAATTTCATCAATTTCAGCGCGCAACCTGGCGACGAAAGCGGGTTGGGTCGCGAGCAGATAGAACACCCAAGTCAGCGCGCTGGCGCTGGTTTCATGCCCGGCCAGGAACAGCACACCAAGCTGGTCAATCAATTCTTCCCGCGTGAAGGCTTTGCCTTCCACATCATGCGCGGCGATGATGGCGCTGGCGATATCGTCAAAACTATTGCCCGATTCACCCAAATGCGTATCCAGCAATTCGCCCAGATAGCGGCGGATCAACTGGCACGCCTGCAAGACGCTTTCCTTTTGCGGAATGCGCTTCCAGGCCCGGTCAAAAATCAAACGCCGGATTTCAACCTGCGCGACGCTATGTTCAAATTCCGTGAAGGCATCGAAGACCTCATGCGCCACGCGCGTTTCCAGCCCGGTCGAAAACACGGTGCGACAGATGATATCCGCCGTCATGTGGCTCATCATCAGGTCAAGTGAAAAGTGCGTATTGCGCACCGCGTGATCCGCCAGCGTTGCTTCTGCCGCCGCCGCGCCGGCTTCCATCGCCGGGAAGGCGCGGTTGACGCGCATCATCGTCAAGGCCGGGTCAATCATGCCACGCTGGCGCCGCCAGGTGGCGCCGGAGGAGACGAAAATCGAATCACCGATCAAGGGGTCCAGCGCATGCACCATCAGATCGCTTTTGGGCAGAATACCCTTTGAATCCGTCAGCACTTCGCGCACCAGATCGGGGCGATTGACGATGATGGTGGAACGCCGCGAATAGCCAAGCGGGCCGATCGGCATGCGATAGGCCTCGGCCGGCAGAAGCGAAAGCAAATCACCATCGCCCCGGATCATGCAGCGCATAAGTGCGATCACCGCCGGCAAGGGCTCTGGCCGCGGCGGCGTGAAGGCGCGGGAGGTGGGCATGTGATTC
>CAIMVB010000446.1 GCA_903844785.1 uncultured Rhodospirillales bacterium
ATGAGAATCCTGATCCAGTGAGCCCGGTCCGGGCAGCAAGAACACTTGAAATAAGAACTCGTCAATCTTTTTGCTAGGCTGACGCAGTGTTGTATTTAATTGACACAAAAACTGTCAGGAGCTTTTCTTCGGTCTACCGGAAAACGCCACGACCACGCCGCTCAGCGCGATCACGCCAATCCCGAACAGAGTCACGCCATCGGGTGCATCGCCAAACACCAAAAGCCCGGCAATCACCGCCCAGATCATCTGCGTATAAGAAAGCGGCGCGAGCAGGCTGGCCGGCGCGCGCGCGAAGGCTAGCACCAAAAGCCCATGTGCCGCCCCACCAAGCAGCCCGAGCAGCACCAGCGCCACCCAATCAAGCCCGCTTGGCCAAACCCAAACCAGCGGCATCGAGGCCGAGGTTACCAGCATCGCCGCAAAGGAAGTATGCAGAATGGTGGTGCGCGGATCATCCAGCGTAGCCAGCTTGCGCGTCAGGATTTGATAAAAAGCAAAAAGCGCGGCAGCCCCCAGCGGCAGGATCATGGCCCAATGAGTCGGTTCCCCGGCAAAAAGGAAGGGCGGGCGCAGCAGGATCACTACCCCGGCAAAACCCAGCGCCATACCAAACCAGCGCCATGGGCCGATCCTCTCCCCAAGCCAAACCGCCGCCAGCGCCAGGGTGAATAGCGGTGAGGCAAAGCCCACCGCTGTGGCATCCGCGAGCGGGATATGCACCAGCGCTGAGGAAAACATGAAATTGCAAGCGGCCAGTAAAAGGCTACGGATGGTTTGCAGCCCTGGGGCGCGGGACCGCCAGGGCAGGCTGCCGGTAATCACGCGCATGGCGATGGTGACGGCGATGAAGCTGAACAGGAAGCGTGCCCACATCAGCTGCGGCACGGCGAAGCTTAGGGTCAACAGCTTCAGCAGCGTATCCATGGCGACAAACAGCGCCAGCGCCGAGAGTTGCAACAGGACGCCGGCAAGGACCGTATTCATGGCGACCCTGTAGCTGGAATGACGCCAATAAAAAACGGGGCGACTGCCACGCAATCGCCCCGCTTATTTTGGTCAGAGGAAAAAGGGGGGTCAGGCCGCGTCTTCCCGACGCTCCTTCTCACGCGGCTTCACATAGGCAATCGCCGCGTGTTCCGTACAATAGGGCTTGCCAGACATGGGCTCACCTTCACAGAAGCGGAATTCGGACGTTCCGGGCTCGCCGATCGGCCAGCAGCAACTGCGGGAACCGCCAAGCCGCGGACGCGGCGGTGCTGGGTTGCGCGCCACAGCAGGGGGCGGCGCCACCAGAACTACAGGGGCCACGGGTGGCGGCGCTTGGGGCCGCATCACCGGAACTGACTGCGCCGGGCGGGCCAATGGGGCCTGACGGGCTGGTCGTGGGCTGGGGGTCACGCGCCTTTCCTGCGGATCGCGCCGTATGGGGCTCGGGCGAGACGACAGGTTCAGACGATGGGCCTTGCCAACCACGGCATTTTTCGAAATCCCCATGCGCCGACCGATTTCGGCAGTCGAAAGCCCTTCCGCCCAGAAGGCGCGAAGCCGCTCGATCGCTTCTTGCGTCCAATCCATTTAGGAACCCCCTTTGATCTCCCCGACACAAGATACGGTAGGGAAAAGGCGTCCGACACACAACCTCTATGTTTGGCCGCGTTGAAGAAATCTGTGGAAAACGCCCGATTCGGCCTTGTCAGCAGGGCTTTAGCGGCGTCCGATGGGCCATGGCGACGCACCCTCTCCCCACGACTCGGCCCCTTTGGCGGCATTCGCATGACTGAAGCCAGGGCGCGGTTGACCCAAATACTCGCTTTGGCGGCGCCGACCAGCTTGTTGGCGGCAACCCAGGTTATTGCGCAGTTGATTGAACCTTGGCTTGCGGCACGGCAGGGGCAGGCAGCACTGGCGGGCTGGGCGGTGGTGCTGCCCTTCACCTTGTTGCTTTCCCAAATGTCGGCCGGAGCCATGGGGGGCGGGGTGGTTTCCGCCATTGCCCGCGCCTTGGGTGGCGGGAAGCGGGATGAGGCGGCGGCGCTGGCGGCCCATGCGCTGATCATTGCCTGTGCGGGGGCGGCGCTATTCGCCTTGCCCTTCCTATTCTTCCCAAGGGCAATTCTTGGCCTGATTGGCGGGGCCGGGGCGGCCGAAGCCGGCGCGGCCTATGCTGCGTGGACCTTTGGCGCTGGTGCCTTGCCGGCTTGGCTGGCGAATACCCTGGCCTCCATTCTGCGCGGCGGCGGGCGGCATGCCTTGGCGGCGCGCGGTGTGGTTGGTGGGTGGCTGATTTTCCCGCCACTTGCCTGGCTTTTTATGGAACCTTTGGGGCTCGCCTTGCCTGGCGCCGGCATGGCCTTCGCGCTCAGTATGACGGGTTCGGCGGTGATCATGGCGCTGGTGGTGGTGCGCGGCGGGGCAGGCTTTGTGCCGGATTTTGGCGCGCCGTTCAGCCGCGCCTTATTTGGGCGCATTCTGGCAGTGGGGCTGATTGCCTGTGTCATGGCCACACTGGCGAATCTCGCCACTATTCTGGTCACGGCACGCATAGCGGTGGCCGGCCCGGCGGCGATTGCGGCCTATGGCATTTCCGCGCGCATGGAATTTCTCATGATCCCGCTGGCTTTCGGCATAGGCTCCGCGTTGACCGCGCTGGTGGGGCGCGCCGTTGGCGCCGGGGATTGGGCGGAGGCGCGGCGCATCGCCTGGACCGGCGGCGGGCTCGCCTTTGTGGTCACGGGGGTGATTGGCTTTGGCATCGCCCTTTTCCCCGCCCAGGTGGCGGCGGCCTTTGCCAGTGACGCAACCGTGGCGGCGATTGCGACCGAGGCACTGGGCATCATCGGCTGGGCCTTGCCTGGTTTCGGCCTGGGCATGGCGCTTTACTTCGCCTCCATGGGGGCGGGGCGGATGCGCTGGCCGGTGGCGGCGGCGCTAATGCGCGTGGGGCTTGCTGTGCTGGGCGGTGCCTTTTTGATGGATGTGGCGGGGCTTGGGCTCAGTGGACAATTTATTGCGGTGGCGTTGGGTATTACAGCCTATGGGCTGATTTGCGCGCTGGCTGTCCGGCCGGGGGTTTGGCCCGGCAAGAAATAAGCTTTTCCAAGCCAAGAGTGATCACTTGGCGGCTCGGAAAATGCGCCAAACATTGGAATGGAGCCGTTTTTCCCCGCCTAAGCGCGGCGGCACGGTGAGGGCGCCCCTTCACGCGCGGGGCGCTGCGCGCTACCTCTCCGGCCTAAGAGCAGATCGCGTTCAGATGAAATCATCTGGACGCGTGAAGATGCTCGAAAAACAAAGCTCTAGAGCGGGTTGCGTGCACCCATGTGAATGCAACATGCTCTAGAAAACGCGGACCCGATGGGCGAGACATGACCAGCAGCAATGATATTCGTGCGACCTTCCTGGATTACTTCCGCCGTAATGGCCATGAAGTCGTGGAAAGCAGCCCGCTGGTGCCGCGCAATGACCCCACGCTGATGTTTGCCAAATCCGGCATGGTGCAGTTCAAGAATGTCTTCACCGGGCAGGAAAAGCGCCCCTATTCCCGCGCTACCACGGCGCAGAAATCCGTCCGCGCTGGCGGCAAGCATAATGACCTGGACAATGTTGGCTACACCGCGCGGCATCACACGTTTTTTGAAATGCTCGGCAATTTCTCCTTCGGGGATTACTTCAAGGAACAGGCCATCCCCTATGCCTGGGAATTGCTGACCAAGGATTTCGCGCTGCCCAAGGACCGGCTGCTGGTGACCGTCTATTCAGAAGATGAAGACGCTGCCGACATCTGGAAAAAGGTCGCTGGGATCGGCGATGATCGCATCATCCGCATCCCGACATCCGATAATTTCTGGCGCATGGGGGATACCGGTCCCTGCGGCCCCTGTTCCGAGATTTTCTTCGACCATGGCGACAAGATTTTCGGCGGCCCGCCTGGCAGCGCCGATCAGGATGGGGATCGCTTCATCGAAATCTGGAACCTGGTCTTCATGCAGTTCCTGGAAGAACCGGCCGGCACGCGTAACCCGCTGCCGCGGCCTTCCATTGATACCGGCATGGGGCTGGAACGCTTCGCCGCTATTTTGCAAGGCAAGCACGACAATTACGACACCGACACGCTGCGCGCGATTATCCTGGCGAGTGCAGAGGCCACCAGCCAGGACCCGGATGGGCCGTTCCGGTCGAGCCATCGCGTGGTGGCAGACCATTTGCGCGCCGGTGCCTTTCTGCTTGCCGATGGCGTGCTGCCTTCCAATGAAGGCCGCGGCTATGTGCTGCGCCGGATCCTGCGCCGCGCCATGCGGCATGCGCATATGATGGGATCGCGTGAGCCCTTGATGCATCGCATCCTGCCTTCGCTGATCCGGCAAATGGGCACGGCCTATCCGGAATTGGTGCGCGCGGAGGCGCTGATTTCTGAGACACTCCGGCTTGAGGAAACGCGCTTTCGGTCCCTACTGGAACGCGGCCTTCACCTTTTGGCCGAGGAAACCGGCAAGCTTGGGTCAAACCAGACCCTGCCGGGCGACATCGCCTTCCGCTTGTATGATACCTTCGGCTTCCCCCTGGACCTGACGCAAGATGCGCTGCGCGGTGAAGGCCGCGCGGTGGATGTGGAAGGATTCACCGCCGCCATGGCCGAACAGAAGCGCCGCGCCCGTGCGGCCTGGGCCGGCAGCGGGGAAGCGGCGACCGAAAGCCTCTGGTTCGATGTGCAGGAGAAGATCGGCGCCAGCGAATTCCTTGGCTATTCCACCGAAGTTGCCGAGGGCGAGATCACCGCGCTGGTGGTGGATGGCAAGGTGGTAGATCACGCCGCGGTCGGCACTGAAGTGGCGGTGCTGCTGAACCAGACGCCATTTTATGCCGAAAGCGGTGGCCAGGTGGGCGATACCGGGGTGATTGTCGCGGGCGATGCCTGCCGCATTGAAATCCGCGATACGCAAAAGAAACTCGGTAATCTTTTTGTGCATCTGGGCAAAGTTGTGCATGGCGAAGCCAAGCCCGGCATGGCGGTGAGTGCGACGGTGGAGCATGCGCGCCGGTCCAATATCCGCGCGCATCATTCGGCGACGCATTTATTGCATGAGGCGTTGCGTCGGCGTTTGGGCACGCATGTCGCGCAGAAGGGCAGCTTGAATGCGCCGGATCGGCTGCGTTTTGACGTTTCGCACAATAAGCCCATGGAAGCCGAAGAACTCGCCTGGGTGGAGGCCGAGGTGAATGCCCGCATTCGCGAGAATGCCGAGGTAATCACGCGATTGATGACACCGGAAGCGGCGGTGGAAGCCGGCGCCATGGCGTTGTTTGGCGAAAAATACGGCGAGGAAGTGCGCGTGGTCGGCATGGGTCATGACCCGGCGGCGACAGAAAAGCATGGCGTCTATTCGCTGGAACTTTGTGGGGGCACGCATGTGCGGCGCACCGGCGATATCGGCCTGTTCAAGATTATTGCTGAGGGTGCGGTCAGCGCCGGCGTGCGGCGCGTGGAGGCCGTGACGGGTGATGCCGCACTCGCACACATCAATGAAATGGAAGAAAGCCTGACGGCGGCGGCGGCTGTCTTGAAGGCGCAGCCAGGCGAATTGGCGGGCCGTATTGCGGCGCTGGTGGAAGAACGCCGCAAGCTGGAACGCGATGTGGCGGAGCTTCGCAAGAAGCTCGCGACCGGTGGTGGCGGGGCTGAGATTGAAGAAGTGGCGGGGCTACGGCTTTCGCTGCGTGATCTGGGCGAAGTGCCGCCGCGTGATTTGAAGGGCCTGGCTGAAGCTATTCTGAAAGGTGGCACGGCGGATGTTGTTGCGCTGATCAGCACGGCTGAAGGCAAGGCGAGCATTGTTGTCGCAGTGGCAGAAGCCGCCAAGGGCCGCGCCGATGCGGTGGCTTTGGTGCGCGCGGCCTCGGCGGCCGTGGGCGGCAAGGGCGGCGGCGGGCGGCCCGATATGGCGCAGGCCGGCGGGCCGGATGCGGCGCAGGCTGCGGATGCGCTGGCGGCGGTGAAGGCGGCTTTGGCTGAATGATGCTAAAGGGCGCTGCATAGCGCAGCGCCCTTTGCCTCACATCTCACACAGCGTGAGCGTGCGGCCTTCGATGAGCGGCGCATAGGAATCGCGCACCTTGCCGAGGCGCGGGTTCTTGGTGTGCACATCAACCGCTGCGCGATCCTGATAGACCTCACACAGCATGATGCGGCTTTTGTCGTGGCCGCCATCCTTATCGAGCGGTTGCAGCACATCAAAGCGCTCGCAGCCAGGTTCTTCCTGCAAGGTCAGGCGTGCATGTTCGCGGATGATGGCATCAAAGGCGGCGTGCTGGCCGTCCTTGATCTTGAATTCAACGGCGATGGCTATTTTGGGCATAAGGTTTCCTCCTTGGTGTGAGACTTGAAATATTAAGCGCGGATCAAGGCAGTTTGGCACCACCGCGCGCTTGCAGGCGCGCCAGCAAATGATCAATTTCAGCTGTGGTTTCCGCCGAAAGCTTGGGGCCGGGCGCGCGCAGCGCCGCATGCGCAATAATACCGCGCCGCGCCAATACGTGCTTCCTGATGGCAAGGCCAAGCCCAGGCTGCAATTCGCTGCGGATCAGTGGCAGATGTAAATCGAAAGCATCCTGCGCCGCATCGCGCTTGCCGGCAGCCATCAGGGCAATCACCTCGGTCAGCATTTCCGGAAAGGCATAGCCAGTCATGATACCATCGGCACCGCGGGCGAGTTCTTCAGGCAGGAATTGCCCGCCATTGCCGCCCAGGATGCTGATGCGCGGCATCTTGCCCTCTGCTTCCATGCGACGAATGGCGGAAAGCTTATCAAGGCCGGGACAGTCTTCAGCCTTTAGCATGACCAACCGTGAATCTGCCGCCGCGCGCGCTACCATGGCGGCGCTGATCTGAATGCCGGTTAATTGTGGGAAATCCTGGAGCACAAAGGGCGCGTCTCCCACGGCATCCATCGCTTGTGCGATATAGGCCGATACAGCGTCATCGCCTTTGAGACCCGATGCCGGCGCCACCATAATGCCGGCCGCGCCAAGATCCATCGACCCCCGCGCAATAGCGCGCATACTGGCGAAGCCGGGTGCTGAGGCGCCCACCACAACCGGCACGCGCCCCGCCACGCGATTGATCACGCGCTTGGTGAATGCGAGCGCTTCTTCTTGATCGAGCTTCGGCGCTTCACCCATTACGCCCAGCAGCGTGAGACCGCCTGCGCCGGCGGCCAGGAAGGCGTCGGTCATGCGGTCAGCGCTGGCAAGGTCCAGCGCGCCATCAGGCATGAAGGGGGTTGGCGCAATGACAAAAACACCCTTGGCATTTCTGGTAAGCATGGTGAGGTCCTCAACTGATCCGGTTGAGCATAGAACAAGCCGCCCGGCTCGCCCAGGTGGGCAGGCAGCTTGACGCTTGGCGCAAAGCCCCATTCCATACCTCCACGAAGCCAGGCTTTCAGGAGAACGCCATGACCCAGCATCAAGTGCAGCATTACATTCCCGTCCGAGATGCTTGGCTTGCCGCGCGGCAGGAGGAGATTATTGATCCTGGCCAGATCATTATTGATCCGCATCACCATCTTTGGGATAGGCCGGGCTGGCGGTACCTGCTGGATGAATTCCTCGCTGATTTGAAAAGCGGGCATAACGTTAAGGCGACCGTTTATGTGCAGGCGCGTTCCATGCATCGCGCCACGGGGCCTGAGGCGCTGAAGCCAGTGGGGGAGACGGAATTCGTCACCGGCATCGCTGCCATGTTCGCCAGCGGTATTTACGGTGATATCGCCGCCAATGTCGGCATTGTGGGTTATGCGGACCTGACGCTGGGCGATGCTGTGCAACCGGTGCTGGAAGCGCATATGGCCGCTGCTGGCGGCAGGTTTCGTGGCATTCGCCATATCGCCACCTGGGACCCCGATCCTGCCATGCTGAACCCGGCCTATACGCCGGCGGAAGATATGATGGAGAGTGCGGCCTTCCGTGCCGGTTTCGCAGCACTTGGGCGGAATGGGCTTTCCTTTGATGCCTGGATTTATTTCCACCAGATCCCGCGTCTCGCTTCACTCGCGCGCGCATTCCCCGAAATCCCGATTGTGCTGGATCACTGCGGCGGGATACTCGGCATCGGGCCTTATACCGGCAAGCGGGATGAGGTTTTCGCGGCTTGGTCACGCAATATGGCAGAACTCGCGCAATGCCCGAACGTCATGGTGAAGGTGGGTGGGCTTGGGATGCGCCTGCCGGGCTTCGGGCTTGAAGCCGGCGCGATTGCGCCTTCATCCGAGGATCTGGCTCAGCATTGGCGCCCCTGGATGGAACGCTGCATCGAATTATTCGGCACGGGTCGCTGCATGTTTGAAAGCAATTTCCCGGTGGATAAGGGCGGCTATGGCTATGCGGTTGGCTGGAATGCCTTCAAGCGCATTGCTGCCGGCGCCTCCGCCGAGGAAAAGGCTGATCTTTTCTGGCGCAGCGCGGCGCGGTTTTACCGGTTGCCTCAGTTCCTCTGATCAGCGGTTCTGCTGCGGTAGTGCGGGCAGCAGATAATCCAGGAACAGATCGGGATTTTCCGCAAAAGGGAAATGCCCGATACCGTCCATGCGCTGGAACTTCGCGCCGCGGATTTTTGCTGCGGTCGCAGCGGAATGTTCCGCCGTGCAGGAATAATCATATTCGCCAGTCAGCATGGTCAGCGGGCATTTGCTTGTATCAATGCGATGAATACGCTCCCGTGCGTCCCAGCCCCCGGAATAGAAAAGAATATCGCCTGGAAATGTCCCGCTGCCGCCTTGGCTGTAATGCCACCAGACTTCGGCGGCGCATTCAGCGGGTGATTGCGGCGCCATCAAACCTTCAATCCATTCCGGTGTGAAAATGGCGGCATTCACGCGCGGATGATCCGCCCATGGCGTGCGTCGTCCTGCAATATGCTCAGACGCCTCACAGGCGATGATGGCGGCGAAGCGCTCCGGCGCGCGTAACGCCATTTCAAGGCAGATTTCGCCAGACATGGAAGCGCCCACCAGGGTTGGCTTTTCGTCAAAGCCCCAGGCGTCAAGAAAGCCAAGGATCAATTCGGCATAAAGATCTGTATCCAAAGCCCAAGCGCCTGGTTCGGCTGCGGGCGCGGAGCGGCCATGCCCCGGCAAGTCAAAGGCGGTAATGGCATAACCAGCTTCCGCGAGCCGGGGATGCGCCATGAGCCTGTGGAATTGCCGCGAATCCGAACCGGCAGTGTGCAAACCAAGGATCGGGCGCCCTTGCCCGGCAACTTCGCCGTAAAGAACAAAATCGCGCCCTCTGGCTTTAACCTTGACATAGCGGCCCTGTGCCTTGGGGCAAGGGCTGCCTGTACCAAGTTGCGGCCTGAGCGAAGGCGGTGCCGCTGCCGGCGTGCCGGTAAGCGACCAGCGCGCAAGATCGAAAACCCGCCGCAGAATATGCGTATGTTGCGCCCAGGCGAGTTCATCGCCTTCCGCGACAAAGCCAGGAACCCGCATGCGCAGCGCATAAAGATGATGGTGATGCCTTGCCGGTTGTAGCTTGAGGAACTCATCCCAGATAGCGGGGGTGGCGATGAAGCGTGTTTCAGCTTCGTCAGCCACTGAAAGACGCACAGCGCCTTCGGTAAATTCAATGGTGATGGCAAAGCCCGGCTGCATGACCGCGAATCGCCCCGTAGCACCAGGCAGGCGAGAGCGCAGTATTTCATCTGAAGCGCAAAGCGTGCGCCACCGATCAAACGCTACTGATGCGCCGAATTTTTCCCACCCGATGGACATACCAAACTCCTCCAACACGTGCGGAGTTTCCATGTTGTTCAAAGACGTGACAAGGCCTTCGCGTTCATTCAATTGGTGCGGGCGGTTCTGCGGCGGCGCGTGGTTGCGGGGGTGGCGGTACCCAGGGGCGGCTCCCGCGCCAGACCCGATCCGAAACTACGACCGCGCCCTTGCTAGATAGCCAAATCGCATGGGTACCATCGCGCCAGACGGAAAAGCGATCAATCAGAATGCTGTCCCGGCAGCGTTGGCGGATCGGCTCGGCGGAAATGATCACGGCAACTGCGCCGCATTGCGCGCGGATATCACCGCGCCGCACCAGAAAGGCGCCAGCATTTTCTGCCAGCACACAGCCATCGCTAGAACAGCGCAGTTTGCCATCAGGGCTGCTGCCTTCAGCCGGTAGCGTTTGTGCGGCTTCTTGGCCGTAAAGTCGCAACCACGCGTCGCGTGTGAGCGATGAAGCGCCCTGTTGGCGTTGGATGAAAAGCGTATCGGTCGTGGAAATCGCGATGAGGCGCGCATCGCCAGAAACCAGGATATGCGGCGCCTGTACAAAGGCCGCGCTGCAAAGGCCCACCGCCATCGGTAAAAGGCCAATCAGGCGCCACCGGCAGCGCCATAGGCAAAGCCAACAAAAGCCAAAAGCGAAAACAACCAGCCCCCAGGCCGGGATGGGTGAGGCCGACTGCGTGGCACCCGGCCAAGCGGCAACCAGCCGCGCCACCCAGAGCACCGCTTCAACCCCAAGCCCCATCACCCAAAGCGCCGGCGCTTCCAGTCCAAGAGGCATCAACAGCGCGGCCAGCATCCCTGCCGGCATCACCAGGAAGGAGGTGGTGGGCACGGCCAACGCATTCGCTGCCACGCCATACCATTGCAGCCGGCCAAAATGCGCGAGGCCAAACGGCGCCGTCGCCGCCCCCGCAAGGATGGATGTCAGCATCAGCCCCGCCACCGCCAGGCCAATCCGCCGCCCCCAGCCAATGCCACCGCGCATGGCTGCGAACCTTGGTTGCAGCGCTTCGAAGCCCGCGATCAGCGCCAGCACGGCGGCGAAGGACATTTGGAAGGAAGGCCCAAGCAGCGCGGCGGGGTCCAGCAGCATGACCACTGCCGCCGCCCAGGCTAGGCCACGCAGCGAAATCGCCTTGCGCCCGGCCAATATGGCCAGCGTCACCAGGCAGGCCATGGCGAAGCTGCGCTGCATGGGCACCTGCGCGCCGGTCAGCAGCATATAGAACCCGCCCGCCAGCAAGGCCCCGATGCCGGCGAGCAATTTCCCCGGCACACGCAAAGCCAAGGGCCGATAGAGCGCCAGCAGCAAGCGGCAGACCCAGAAGGAAACGCTCATTACAATGGCGATGTGCAGGCCCGAGACAGAGAGCAGATGTGCGAGGCCCGAATCCCGCATTGCAGCCAAATCCGCGGGCGGAATGGCGCTTTGGCTGCCGGTGAGCAAAGCCGCCGAAATCGCCCCCGCCGCGCCGGGCAACACGGCCATCACCCGTGCTTCCAGGATTTGGCGCAGCCCGGAAAGTGGCGGCGCCTCACCAGCGCTTGGCGTCACCTCGGCGGCACCAATGGCGAAACCAACCCCGCCCTGGCCGCTGAAATAGGCGGCGCGCTGAAAATCCCAGGCACCGGGATAAGCGGGCGCCGAGGGTGGACGCATCAGCGCCCTGACGCGCAGCAGGTCCCCTGGCGCAGGCTGCGCGGCATCATCCCGACGCAGCCGAAGCCGCAGGCTGCGTTCCAGCACGGGCTGGTCCGGGCCAAGCCTTGCCTTGGCCAGCGTGACCCGCATGCCCTGGGGCAAAGCCTCCACATTCTGCACTATGCCTTCAACCACGAGCGCACGCGGCGGCGGCGTGATGGGCGGCGCCGCCCTTTGCGCCTGCCAAAGCACGCCCGCGAAGCCAAGGCTGAAGGCGGCTGCCAGGGCGCAAAGCCAACCAAGCAAAGGCCGCCGCCGCGCTAGGATAAAGGCGGTCGCGATCAGGGCTGGGGCGAGCCAGATTAGGCGCGGATCCGGTTCTTCGCGCAGGTTGAAATAGAACAGAATGCCAGCCCCCATGGCGATTGGCAGCCAAAGCGCCTGTTGCTGGCGTTCCGCCGCCCAGGCCTCTTGCCCCCAAGCCAGCATCGCGCTGGCTTTGGCCAAAATGCCGGGCATGGCGGGGAAGGGGTGAGGCACAACCATAAGTTTATATGGGCTTGGCCTAGCAACCAAATAGGAAATGATCCGCGACCTCTCGAAGGCGTCAGATTTCCCCCATCCCAAATCTGCTTTATTGGCGCCGCATCAGGACATTGAACTGGACGCCATGACTATTCGCACCCGCTTCGCCCCTTCCCCCACCGGCTATCTGCATATCGGGGGGGCGCGTACCGCCTTGTTCAACTGGCTTTTCGCCCGCCATCACGGCGGCGAATATCTTCTGCGTATTGAGGATACCGATCGGGAGCGTTCAACCCGTGAAGCGGTGGAACAGATCCTGGATAGCCTTGCTTGGCTGGGGCTTTCGCCCGATGAACCGCCGGTCTTTCAGGCACAGCGTGAAGCGCGGCATCGCGAAATAGCGGAAGCGCTGCTCGCCCTGGGCAAGGCCTATCGCTGCTGGGCAACGCCCGAGGAATTGGCCGAAATGCGCGAAAAGGCTGCCGCCGAAGGCCGCCCGCCGCGTTATGACCGCCGCTGGCGGGATAAGGAGCCAGGGCCGGAACAGGCGGGCAAGCCCTTCGCCATTCGCATCAAGGCGCCCCTGGAAGGCGAGACGATTGTACCGGATTTGGTGCAGGGTGAAGTGCGCGTGGCGAATAGCGAATTGGATGACATGATCATCCTGCGCAGCGATGGCACGCCCACCTATCTGCATGCCGTGGTGGTGGATGATCATGATATGCGCATCACCCATGTGATCCGCGGCGATGACCATCTGACCAATACTTTCCGCCAATGCATGGTCTATGACGCGATGGGCTGGCACCGCCCGCATTTCGCCCATGTGCCGCTGATCCATGGCGCGGATGGCGCCAAGCTCTCCAAACGACATGGTGCGGTTTCTGTGCTGGATTTCCGCGAGCAAGGCTTTCTGCCCGATGCGGTCAACAATTATCTGCTGCGGCTGGGCTGGGGCCATGGCGATGAGGAATTCATCCCGCGCGACCGCGCTGTGACGCTGTTTGATATCAAGGATGTTGGGCGGGCGGCATCGCGCATGGATTACGCCAAGCTCACGCATCTGAATGGGCAATATCTACGCCTTGCCGATGATGATATGCTGACGCGTGACGTGCTGGAACGGCTTGCCAAACGCACCGTCTTGTTTGGCACGGATGGCGCCAAGCGGTTGCGGATGCTGATGCCCTTCCTCAAGGAAAGAGCCAAGACGCTGGAGGAATTGACCGGCGCTTCGGTCTTTGCCGTGCAGGATGGCGCACCGGCCATGGAAGCCAAGGCCGAGGCCTTGTTGACGCCGGAAGCAAAAGCGCGCCTTGCCGATTTGGCTGCATTTTTGCAGACAGCGCCTTGGGAAAAGCAGGATCTTGATCAGTGGCTGCGCGATTATGCCGAAGTGAAGGGCATCAAGCTCGGCATGGTGGCGCAGCCCTTACGCGCGGCACTCAGCGGCAGCACGACAAGCCCGCCGATTGACGCCGTGCTTTGGGCGCTCGGGCGGGAGGAGGCGACGCTGCGCATGTTTGCAGCGTCCGCCTGAGGTTTTCCCCGCACTAGTTCAGTCGGCGCGGATATTGCCGCGCCGGATCACCTCACCCCATTTGGCCATTTCGGCCTTGATGAATTCGCCGAATTCCGCGCGGCTATTGCCGCCGGGAACGGCGCCTTGGTCAAAGAGCTGTTTGGCAATTTCAGGATCCTTCAGGGCGCCTGCCAGGGCGCTGTGCAGCCTTTCCAGAACGGGTTCCGGTACGCGCGATGGCGCGACAAAACCGTGCCAATTATTGGTATCAACGCTGGGATAGCCAAGCTCGATCATCGTTGGCACATCGGGTAGCCAAGGCAAGCGTTGTGCAGAACCAACCGCAAGGGCACGAATTGTGCCGGCACGAATTTGCGGTAGCAGGATTGGTAGATCAGCAAGCCCGATCTGAACTTCATTCTGGACCAGGGCCGTTGTCAGCGGCGCACCCCCACGATAGGGCACATGGGTCATTTCAATCCCCGTGGCGTTTTTCAGCAATTCGCCGGCCAAATGTGGCAGGCTTCCCGAACCGGTCGAACCTTGATTGATTTTGCCTGGCTGTGCCCGCGCCGCCGTCAGGAGTTCCTGCAGGGAACGAAATGGCGTCGCCGACGACACCACAATTGGTTCCGGTACAAGAACGCCCATAGTCAGTGGCGCCAGATCGCGCATGGTGTCGTAAGGCGTGCCGCGATCAAGTTGCGGCGAAATCGCGACCCCGCCGGCGCTGCCAAGCGCAATGGTATAGCCATCCGGTGCAGCCTTTGCGGCAACATCAACGCCCGTTACGCCACCGGCGCCGGGACGATTATCAACAATGACCGGTTGGCCAAGTGCAGTCATCATTTTTGGTGCCAAAAGACGCGCCACAATATCGCTGGGGCCACCTGCCGCAAAAGGTACGATGATCCGGATTGGACGATTTGGAAAATTCTCTTGCGCCACAACCGGGGCGCAAAAGAGAATAGAAAATAGTGCGGCAGCAAATGATCGCAT